>CANTYJ010000066.1 GCA_947854175.1 uncultured Turicimonas sp.
GTAGAGATTGCCCGTTTCAACCGGACTTAACCGGCTCGTCTCTGTTGCTCTAATCCTCGTCTCACGACGGAGAGGTGTTACCTCCTACATTGTCCTATGGAGTCCGGACTTTCCTCAGAACCTCCAGGGTCCTACGATCATCCGGCAAACTTCGGGATGAACTCTAAACGTTTTTGATAAATATTTCAAATTGCCTTCCAAGAAACATAAGTGCTCATTAATGTTCACAAGATGGGTAGGACACAAACAATAACCTCTAGGTTTTGTTACACTTTTCGCATTGACTCTTTTGGGTGTTAAGACCTGTATGAATCGATTACCCTCAACAAATAAAACTATAAAGCGGAAAAAACTAACTGCCGCGGCATTGCTTTTAGCAATTGCTAACATAAGCCACGCATCTGCCTGGGATGATTTCTGGACATCTGCCGCAAAGACTTTACCGGCAGGCGTCTATGCAGAATCAGATTCAGCAGACGAAAACCCAGGCTATTTCAGCAAAACCTGGGACGGGCTTAAAACGATTGTTGTTAAAGGAAACACCGGACTTCTAGTTCCGGTTTACACCATTCATCCTGCCTGGGACTATCCTAACCGGCGGGAAGAAAACGGTTATACCTGGGGAGGAGGCATTTCCAGCAACTACATCGATGACAGAGGGAATAGACGAATTGTCTATGCCATGGCTTTTTCTGACTCTCATAACGATATCGAGCCATTTTTGGGATACGCATGGTTATCCCGCTGGAAATTAGGCACCAGTCCTTTGCATCTTGAAGCCGGATATACATTAGGTTTGACTTTCCGCGCAGACTACGACTGGCTTCCTATTCCCGCGCCATTACCGTTATTGGGAGTAGGCACCGACAATCTTACGTTTTACGGTACCTATGTTCCGGGAGCTAATATCTTCTTTTTCTTCGGCAACCTGGTATTCGACGATAAAAGCTTCAGTTATTCAGAACTTCCCGAAGAATCCAAATTTAACAACCGCATTTTGATCTACGGCGGGGGCGGTTGGCAAAAGACGGATATGCGAGGTGTCGGAGGCACAACAATTACCTCTAACGGCGGATGGACAACCGGAGGAAGGTACTTTTTTACAAAAAACTGGGCATTGGATTTCAACGTCATCCAAAGCAAACATGATTTAAAGAATCATGGCAGTAAATATGGTTCTTATAAACTGACAGGCTATAACTTTGCAGCTCAATATCATTTTCTTGCCGGTCAGAATGCTTCTTTGTATGCAGGCGTCGGTTTTGGTTTTTACCGGTTAAATAATCTCAAGCTTGCAGACGGGTGGAGCTCAAGGAAAAATTCCTTTACACCAATTATTCAGGTTGGCGGGACCGTAGCTTTGACAAAGCACATTCATTTAACCGGCGGTCTTGACCTGGCATTTCCGCGGTTTCGGGGCCATGACCCGGAGGGCAACCGTTTTTCTGCCAGACCATCACCGGCTACATTTAAAGTTGCTTTAGGTTTCGCTTTTTAAGCCATTTTTCAAAATTTTGTTCTAGGATCAGCGTCCATATAATTAAGGACGCTTTTTTTATTTCGGAGAAGACATGGATCGGAATCAAGTTCTTTTTGACAGAGCCCAAGAATCTATTCCCGGCGGAGTTAACTCACCGGTAAGAGCATTCAAATCAGTCGGGGGAGTCCCACCTTTCATTAAGAAAGCATTGGGGCCGCACCTTTATGACGAAGACGGTAAAAAATACATTGATTATGTCGGTTCATGGGGTCCGATGATTCTCGGGCACAACAATCCGGAAGTGATCACGGAAGTCAAAGCAGCGATCGATAACGGTTTAAGTTTTGGTGCTCCTACTCAAGGAGAAGTCATCATTGCCGAAGAAATCAAAAAGATTATTCCTTCTGTCGACGAAATCAGACTGGTCTCTTCCGGCACAGAAGCCGGTATGAGCGCCATCCGCTTGGCTCGGGGCTACACCGGCCGCAGTAAAATTATCAAATTCGAAGGCTGCTACCACGGTCACAGTGATTCACTTTTAGTCAAAGCCGGTTCCGGTCTCTTGACCTTCGGAACACCAAGCTCGGCCGGCGTACCCGCTGACGTCACAAAAGACACCATTGTTCTCGAGTACAACAATACTGAACAATTAAAGGAGACCTTTGAGAAAGAAGGTAATGAGATTGCCTGCGTTATTGTCGAAGCTATCGCCGGCAACATGAATATGGTACCTGCTACGCGCGAGTTCATTACAACCATGAGAGAACTTACAGAAAAGTATGGTGCTGTTCTTATTGTTGATGAAGTTATGACAGGCTTCAGAGTTGCCTTGAAGGGGGCTCAATCTTTATACGGAGTCACTCCCGACTTAACCATGTTCGGTAAAGTTATTGGCGGCGGTATGCCTGTAGCGGCTTTCGGTGGCAAGAAAGAAATCATGAACTGTATTGCCCCTCTCGGACCTGTATATCAGGCAGGAACCTTATCCGGCAATCCCGTTGCTGTCGCCTGCGGTCTGGCTACACTGAAAAAAATCCAGGAACCGGGCTTCTATGACAGACTCTCTATCCAGACAACAAAACTCATCAGCGGCCTGGTTCAAATTGCCAAGGAAGAAGGCGTAGCTTTTTCCGGACAATGCACCGGCGGCATGTTCGGCATTTATTTCCGTCCTTCCTGTCCAAAGAGTTTCAAGGAAGTCATGGAATGTGATGTTGAACGTTTTAAGACTTTCTTCCACGCAATGCTCGATAACGGCGTTTATTTAGCTCCAAGCACATTCGAAGCAGGCTTTGTCTCTATTACTCATGATGACTCTGTTTTAAATAAGACTTTTGAAGCAGCCCGTAAGGCGTTTAAAGAAGTTAAAAAGGTACACGGATAATGGTTAATCTGCTTTTACGATTTTTTGTTTTTATTTTTATTTTTTTTAGTTTCCAGGTTTCCGCAGCTCCCTGGTTACAAAAAAACAATCAAGATTTCGTAAAAGCTGAACTCGTTTCCGAGACAACGAGCGCAGTTCCGGCTTCCACAATGGAGGTCGGTATCCTTCTGACTCATAATCCAAAGTGGCATACCTATTGGAAGGCCACCGGAGACAGCGGGTTACCCACGACAATTGAATGGAATCTACCGGAAGGCTGGAGTGCCGGTCCTATTCAATGGCCGATTCCAAAAGTCTTTACTCTTGGAGATCTCATCAACTACGGATATGACGGAAAGGTACTTCTTCCCGTTCAATTAACAGTTCCCGCTGATGCAAAACCGGGATCGGAAGTCCATTTATCTGCCAAAGTCTCCTGGCTGATGTGTGAGAACCAATGTATTCCCGGAGGAGCAACCGTATCTTTAACGTTACCTGTCCAAAAAGAGACAACTGACTCGTCTTTTGCTCCCTTGTTTAAGTCTACCTTTGAACAAATTCCACAAGAGGATAAGAAGGTTTCTGCCAAGATTGATGAACAAAAGAAACTTATTGAGCTGACATTCAGTGACACCGGCTCTATTGAAGAGTTTTATCTTTTTGCTGAAGGCGATTTTCCGATTGTATATTCAGCTCCACAAGAAATATTTCCTACCACTAACGGCTTTGCGGTTTACTTAAAAGCCACTGACAATATCAAACAAGGAGAACCATTTTCAGGTCTTCTTGTAATCAACAAAGGTCCGGGTAATCCAAACGGGGCGGCTTTTAGTTTCAGTACTAAACTCCAAGGAGCCGCTATCACGATGCCCGAAAAAAATGCAGAAATTAATACCGTCTCTCTTTTAATGACCGCATTTTTTGCATTCATCGGCGGCTTAATTCTGAACTTGATGCCTTGTGTCTTCCCGGTTCTTTCTTTAAAGATTCTTGGCATCGTAGAAAATAGAGGCGCCAAACATCTCTGGAGCCACGGAGTCGGATTTTTAGCCGGCATCCTTCTAACCATGATAGGTCTGGCACTTCTTCTTATTTTTATTAAGAGTACTGGGGCCGCGGTTGGATGGGGTTTTCAACTCCAATCCCCGTATTTTGTATCGGCGATGGTTTTACTGTTTGTCGGGATCACAGTTAATCTGTTGGGTTTTTTTGAATTTACGGCCGGCAGTTCTACTGCGGGTCAGTTGACAATGAAAAGTAACTCTGACACTAAACCGTTTACCGACAGTTTCTTGACAGGCGTTTTAGCTGTTTTTGTTGCCTCTCCATGTACAGCACCTTTTATGGGAGCCGCTCTGGGCTATGCACTAAGTGCAACCCTAACCGAGACTCTACTGATATTTTGTGCGCTTGGTTTAGGAATGGCTTTGCCATGGTTTGTCCTTTCAGTCTGCCCATTCCTCACCTCCTGGTTACCCAAACCCGGTAAATGGATGATTACTTTCAAAAAAGTGATGGCTATTCCAATGGCTCTCACAACTGTCTGGTTATTATGGGTTCTTTCCCAGCAAGTTGATACCGTTGCCTTGGCCGGCTATTTCATCGGTGCAATTGTCTTTGCCACCGCTTTCTTCTTTTTGGGTAGATATCAGTTCGGGGTCATTTCTTCCAAAGGCCTATTTACCGGCTTGTTTGCGGCATCCCTGATCATTTTCGGAGCCGTCTCGGCTTTCGTTCATTTTTCTCCGAAACCTGAAATTGTGGAAACTGTTGAATCCTGGAGCCAACAAAAAGTTGAGCAGGCCTTAAGTGAAAAGAAACCGGTCTTTGTGGACTTTACTGCTTCCTGGTGCGTCACTTGTCAGGCAAACAAACTGACTGTCTTAAAAACTGCCGAGATACAAGAAGCTTTCAAAAAGAACAACTTTGTTGTCCTTGAAGCTGACTGGACTCGTTACGACGAAAATATTACAAAAGTTCTTCAACACTTTGGCAGAAGCGGTGTACCTCTATACATTATCTACCGCCCGAACGAAACCGTTGAAATTCTTCCTGAGCTTCTCACTAAGAACATTGTGTTAGAAGCCATTGACAATAAGTAAATTTTTATCTTCCAACGTATCAACAAAAAACATATAAATATCGGCCTGCTGATCCTAACCAAACACCATAATCAGCGGGCTATTTACAATATCTCTTTAGTTAACTTCTATGTGGTAGCCAGTTTCCAAGTTCGGATTAGCCTGTAATTTTGCCCTAAAAGATTTTTGACTAAACTTGCTTTTAAACAAAGTTTCAATTTCATCTAACAAGTGAAAACAGTGATGGTTAGAGGATGCGACAAATAAGGATTTAGTTAAATCCCTATCCTCAATTTTCTTTACAACAAGCTGCTCCAACCGTGTACCGAGAAAAATATTAAGAGGCGGAAGAATAGTCCATCCGAGGCCATTTTCTACGGCATTAATGACTGCTCTTGTATTTTCAAGTTCGTAATCAACTGCCGCATTCAATCCTATTTTCCTTAAAAATCTTTGAGCTTTTCTTCTATCAGATGAATTTGAACGATAAGAGAGGAATGGTAACCCGACTTCTCTAAAACTATCGGTTTTCCCGAAATTCTCCAGGATTTGTCCGTACCTTTTATGGCAGACCACGAAATATCGTTCAGTAAGAAGTTTGATGCTTTTTATTGAAGGCGAAGAAACAACATCCGGACTTATGACCAAATCCAACAGGCCATTTTCAAACTCTTCTACAATCTGCGGAATTAGACCTGATTTAACTTCCAAATATTTCATTTTAGGGATCAGATATTTTTCTAGATCTTCAGAGAAAAATTCTGATGCTACTTCTGAAATACCTACCTTCAAAGAAATCAATTCGTTATTTGAAATTGAACTGATCGCGGAATCAAAAATTCTAACTTCTTCGATAAATCTTCTAGCAGCGTTACTAAACCGGTTTCCTTCAATAGTTAGTTTTAACGGACGAGTTTCACGGTTAACTAACCTTGTTCCTAATTTATTTTCGAGTCTATCCAAAGTTTGAGATACTGCTGATTGTGAAATTCCTAATTCTTTTGATGCAGCGGTTATGCTTCCCAATTCTGCAATCTTGATAAAAGCCAATACTGCTGCCGGAGGAATATCTTCGATATACATGTTTAACAACACTTATACAAATTCATAACTAATACTTCAACCTTTTGAAACCTTTCTCTGTTGTGGTTAGTCTGCTCTTATCAAGGCTAACTAACAGTGTTTCAAATGATTATTGCAATTACTATAATCCTGCCACAAATCCTCCTGATTTTAGTGGGTAAATATTTAAGGAGGCTCAAACCTTTTCCGGACCAATTTTGGAAAGGTCTAGAAGCAATGGTTTTTTACGTGCTCTTTCCACCCTTACTCTTTATCTCTGTTGCCAAAAGCAACTTTAACTTAGAGACTTCAGCTGTTTTTCTTTCAGTTTCTGTCGGCAGTATGCTAATAGCTGTATTTTTCTCCTGGCTGATTAACTTTTGCTACAAAGAGACCTCCTGGACCAAGTGGTCGGTATTTCACTGCGGCTTTCGTTTTAATACTTATATCGGTTATGCAATCTGTCAAACATTACTCGGAACAAACGGCCTAGCGCTTCTGTCTTTCCTTATTGCAATATGGGTTCCAATTAGTAACACAATCGCTGTCATAGGCCTATGTTATGCCAGTGGGCAAAATAAACAGATAAAACTAACTCCTCTGACAATGTTGCGATCCGTTTTATGCAACCCGCTTACCATCGCGACCTTATCGGGGCTTTTTATTAATTTATGCCATATTCCGATGCCTGAATTTCTAGAACGGACTTTCACTTTTCTTGGCAACTCCTCACTAGCCCTCGGACTTATTTGCATTGGTGCAAGTTTTGCTTTCCACGATTTATCGAAATATAAATCTTTATTAATTAGCTGTACTTTTGAAAGGCTTGTTCTAGTCCCAATTGTTGCCTGTCTTGCTGCTCTCATCTTTTTTGACAACTCTATTGAAAGTTGCGTCCTAATCATTTTTGCTTCATTGCCGACAGCCCAAAGTTGTTATGTAATGACTTCCAGGATGGACGGTAATAGTGTAGCGGTCTCGGATCTGACTAGCTTTCAGACAGTGGTTTCTATGTTCACTCTTCCTGTATGGATAGCAGTTCTTAATTACGTTTTTCTAAATTAATTTGTCATTATTTTTAATGGATCAAATTGGGAAACTAATTGAACAGACTGTACTTCCAGGACAATCGCCAAATTTGGAGGGCAGATTTACCACTGGTTAAAACTTGAGACAAATCGGACTTTTCCATAAGCTTTGTTTGCATTTTTGCATGTATAGTTGAACGCTTTAAAAAGAGACCGATGCCAAATAAGGTTCCTTCTCATTGAAAAAAGTTATTGATATGTGGCGATTGATTTTTCCGATTTTATGCGCAGTTTTATTTGCCGCGCACTTATTTTTCTGGGGTAATTATTTTTTCATTGCTTTCCCTATCACACTTATCATATTACTGCTAATTCCTTTTAAACCAATCTGTTGGCTCTGGCAAATAAGTCTTTTAATCTTTGGGATTGAATGGTTTATCTCCGCCTACCAACTTTACCTTCGAAGAATTACAGCCGGAATGCCATTTGCATTAGGAGTTTCAATTTTGGTGGCGTGCGGAATTTTGACAATTCTCTCAGGGCTAGTCTTCTATCACAGCAAAATTAAAAATCATTATCCGTTGCATAGTTAATTTAAAAAGGTACTTTATAAGTGTTTCTTCATGCTGAATCCGCCTTAAGAAGGACTTCAGCATGACCAATTGAAAAAATGTTTGTATTAGGTCTATAAGATGATGATGATTTTTTAATTCAACTGTTTGTTGTATTTATCTTCAATTTCGGCAAAACTCTTGCTGTCAACGTTGACTCCGTACTTTGCGAATCCTTCCCGAATACTTTCCACAATAATCTTTTGAATAAGTTCTGAAGGTAAATCCTGATCCAAAGAGAACCCTCCCATTGAAACGGCATTAGGTGGTGGCAACTGACCTTCTATCAATTCTCCATTGGCTGCCAATTGTGCTTCCATATGCTCTCTTTCGATTTCAGTTATCAAATACGATTCAATATTTTCTTCAAGCCATTGATTCAAATTCAGTCCACGTGCGCTCAAATGTTCAAGAAAGGCTGTCTTAAGTTCTTTGCTAATTTCGAATTCAATTTTTTCCATATCTATGCCTCTACCTTAGTACCTTCATATTATCAAAACTGTAAACTCAGAAAAATTTCTTTCCTCTTCAATTTATGGAAATTTGTTTATTTCTATATAAAATCTTCCGAAAAACACAATATGTAGTATAGAAAATAGAAGCAATTCAAAATTCAGGCCACTCGATACCTCTATCTTGGTTAGTGGCCAAAATACAATTAACCGCATCATTGACAGGTCGGAGAAGACCCATTCCTTTGTTTCTCTCCTTTCCGTTATTTCCTCTTTTTTGATGGTTATTACTTAGAAGACTATTAATTTCAAGTTGATATAAATTCTCAGCTTGATCCTGTTTATTCATTACAATTTAAAAAGCTGTATTCAGTCTCTTCTCGTGGCCTCTTCTTAGAGGATGTCGACGATGAAACAATAGAAAACTAAACTTAAAAATACAGGATACTCAATGCAACCAAGAACCCTATACGACAAAATCGTTGACCTTCACACAATAGAAAATATCACCGCAGAAGGTAGCGAACGCCTTGTCTATATTGATGCTACAGTCGTTAATGAGTACACCAGCCCTCAAGCTTTTTCACTGCTAAGAGAGAAGAACCTGCCGGTTTGGAGACCAAAAGCGACATTGGGCACCATCGACCACGTCAATACGAGTTTTGCAGACAGACAAATCTATCCGTCCGAACCCAATGCCTGCACTCAAGTGAAGTACCTTGAAAAAAATGGCAGAGATTTTGGATTTGAGGTTCTGAATAACGGTAATCCCAAACAAGGAATTGAACACGTTGTCATGGTCGAAAGAGGCAAGGTTCTACCGGGGATGCTCATCGGTGCCGGTGATAGCCACACTGCCATGTACGGAGCCTTGGGTGCTATAGCCTACGGTATCGGAACCTCTGATATCTATCATTACTTAGCTACTTCCACTCTCCGTTATAAGAAGCTAAAAAATATGAGAGTCACTGTCAAAGGAGAGTATGGGCCTCATATTACTGCCAAAGATATTGTTCTTTACATTGTCAAAAAATTAGGCGCCGGTGGTTGTGCAGGACATTGTGTTGAGTTCTGCGGGCCGGTGATTGATTCTTTGTCGGTCGAAGGCAGATTAACCTTGTGCAATATGGCTGTTGAATGTGCAGCCAGATCTTCTGTAATTGCTCCAGATGCAAAAGTCTTCGATTACTTAAAAGGAAGAGAATTTTCACCCAAAGGTGAACTCTGGAACCAGGCCATACAATTCTGGAAGACATTAGGTTCAGATCAGGACGCTTCATTCGATAGAGAAGTAACAGTAGACATCACAGGAATAAAACCCATCGTAACATGGGGAACCAGTCCCGACCAAAATTGCTTTATTGACGAGCAATTACCGGATCCGGTTGCGCTTGAAGATGATAAATTAAAAGCTGATCTGTTAAGGGCTTATGAGTACATGGGGCTTGCACCTGCCCGAACTCTCCGTGGCCTCCCGATTTCTCATGCTTTTATTGGCTCCTGCACTAATTCAAGAATTGAAGATTTGAGAGCCGCAGCAACTGTGTTGAAAGGAAACAAAATCGCTGACGGTGTGTTTGCCATGGTTGTCCCGGGTAGTACCCAGGTCAGAAGACAAGCCGAGGAAGAAGGCTTGGACAAAATATTCAAAGACGCCGGATGGGAATGGAGAAACTCAGGTTGTTCCTTATGTCTTGCGATGAATGGAGACATTCTCGGCCCTGAAGACAGATGTATCTCAGCGACCAACAGAAACTTTGAAGGACGCCAAGGCATTCAAACCAGAACTCACTTAGCTAGCCCTGCCATGGTCGCTCTAGCCAGCATCAAAGGATATATTTCAGATTTTGAGGAGGCATAACATGGAAAAATTTACCAAACTTCGGGCAATTGCCGCTCCTATGCCTGCTTCTAATATTGATACCGATATCATCATGCCCAAAGCTTTTCTAAAGCGTATCGACAAAGAAGGTGTTCTTGAAGGCTTATTCCACGATGTCCGGTTAGATGAGCAAGGAAACGAACGAGCTGATTTCGTTCTAAATCAGTGTCCTTACCGGGACGCTCAAATTCTCATCACGGGTCCTAACTTTGGGTGCGGCTCTTCCAGAGAACATGCTGTCTGGGGACTTCAAAAAAGAGGTATCCGCTGCCTAATCGGTTCATCTTTTGCAGGCATTTTCTTTGACAATTGCACCAATAACGGTATTTTGGTTATTGTCTTGCCTGTAGAAACTGTCTCAAACCTAATTGATTATATCCAGAAGTCAGCTGACAAGTCTGTTCATATTGACCTGGAAGAAGAGCGCATTGTGTTACCGGACAGTACAACAATTAAATTTGATATTGAACCCTCAAGAAAGAGTAAGCTTTTGAAAGGTCTTGACCCGGTTGGTCAGACATTAGAGAGGAAAGATAAAATAATCGATTTCGAAAACACTTATTTTCAACAATTCCCCTGGCTTAAGTAATAGAAACTAGACACAAACAGAGCTCTTATGAACTGGAAAGTTACACTGGGTATCCTAACCACCTGCACGATACTGATGTCGATGAGCTACACCATGCTTATCCCATTCCTACCAATGTATCTGATACAAGACTTAGGAGTGGCTAAGGCCGATGTCGACATGTGGTCGGGCCTGATTTTTTCTGTTACGTTTCTGGTCAGCGGCATTATGGCGCCTATCTGGGGAGCTTTGGCTGACAAGAAAAGCCGCAAATTAATGGCCTTAAGAGCCGGTTTTTGTTTAGCGATTACTTACTTCCTCGGCGGTCTCGTGACCGGTCCCTGGGAACTATTCGGTGTCCGTTTTTTCCAAGGCTTGTCTGCAGGACTGTGGCCTGCTCTTTTAGCTATTATCTCCGCAAGTTCCCCTAAACTGAAGCTGGGCTTCTGTCTTGGCGTTATGCAGGGAGCAATGACGGCCGGCGGGGTATTAGGACCACTTTTCGGCGGTCTTCTGGCTGATAAGTTCGGTATGCGTTCCACCTTCTTCCTGGCAGCAGCTGCGCTTTTCATCATTACATGCGTCATTTTGTTCTACGTCAAGGAAGAACCCAGAAAACCGAACCCCAATGCTAAACCGGTCAAAATCTGGGACTTCTCTTTACTTCGTATTCCGGCCGTTAAGAGGATGTTAATTTGTGCCGGCGTGGTTCAGATGAGTATTCTTTTAACCCAACCCATCATGCCTTTATACGTGGCTGAACTTCAAGGGTCCATGGAAAAAATTGTTCTGGTATCCGGAATTGTCTTTTCGATTGTCGGGGTATCCGGCGTCATCGCTTCACCTTTGTGGGGAATTCTCGGCCAGAACTGGGGTTACCGCCAGGTCCTTTATTTAAGCTTGTTGGGTTCAGCGATTTTTGGAGTCGTTCAAGCGATTCCACACTCCCTCGAAGAATTTACGATTTGGCGCTTTGTAGGCGGACTGGCGTTTGCCGGTATTTTCCCGGCAATCAATGCGGTCTTAACCATCTCGACGGATGCTGCTGATAAAGGACGCGTTTTCGGTTTGTCTTATCTTGCCCAGCAATTAGGTTCTGTTATGGGCCCAATCGCAGGTGGTGCCCTTGCTGCTGCTTTTTCATATCAAGTCATTATCGGTGTCTCCGGTGCAATGCTTTTGCCATTGGTTCTTTACTTATGGGTTATGAGACCAAGAGAAAAAGTAATAGCATCCGGTACTCCTCTTAACAAAGACGATCACTAGAAAATTACGAGAGAAAGAATGAAATTTAATGAGATGCTTCAAAAAAGTTGGGACAAGAACGGCTCCCTTTTGTGTGTCGGACTAGATCCTGCTCCCGAGAAATTTCCTGAGAAATTCTCTAATTTTGATCGGCCTATCTTCTACTTTTGCAAAGAAATCATCGATGCTACAGCTGATTTAGTTTGCGCCTATAAGCCTCAGATTGCTTATTTTTCCTCATGTTCAGCCGAAGAAGACCTCATCGACCTCATTGATTATATTCATACCCGTTATCCCGGCATTCCGGTCATTTTGGACGCAAAAAGAGGAGACATCGGAAGTACGGCCATGCATTATGCCCGTGAATCTTTCGAACGCTTCCAGGCTGATTGTGTGACCCTGTCTCCGTACATGGGCAAAGATTCTATTGATCCCTATCTCCAGTATCCAGACAAAGGTGAATTCATACTTTGCAGAACCAGCAATAAAGGAGGGGATGACTTTCAAATGCTGGATGTCGGAGGGGAACCTCTCTACATGAAAGTTGCCAGAAAAGTTGATGAATGGAATGTTAATAAACAAATGGGATTAGTTATCGGCGCAACCTATCCGGCCGAGATTAAAGCAGTCAGAGAAATTGCCCCGGACTTAACCTTTTTGGTTCCCGGAGTCGGTGCACAGGGAGGAGATATCGAGGCAGTTGTTAAAACCGGAATCAATGGCTACAGAACCGGGCTCGTTATTAATTCCAGCCGAGCAATTCTTTATGCCTCCAGTGGATCGGATTTTGCAGAAGCGGCCAGAAAAGAAGCAAAAAGAACCCGCGACGCTATTAATTTTGCAAGGTTCTAACCTTCTTTGATTACTGTCTGTTCAGGTGGTTCCCAATAGGGCCGGACAAGTTCTTCCTGCGCTGCAAAGAATTTTTTTAGCCGGTCACGGAACCACTCCAGAAAGATTCTATGACGTCTAACGCGCCAATGAGATGTGGAAGTAACAATGAAACACTCAACCGGAGGGTTATACCATCCCGGTAATATCGGCACCATTCTTCCTTCGGCAATATCTTTTGCACAGTGGAGAAGCGGAAGATCAACAGATACTCCAAAGCCATCCAGTACCGATTGGCGGATGGCAAGAATGTTTCCTACTTTCACGACCTTATCCCAGACAACTTCTTCTTCCTGCCCTTCTTTATTAACTAAAATCTTTGTGGCATTTCTGACAGAGCCGTCATAGATGAGAACCCGGTGTTTACTTAGGTCCCGCGGATGTAACGGCTTCCCGAAAGTTTTAATGTATTCGGGAGAAGCTACCGGGGCGTACACGTTTCTTCCTCTGGAAAAACAGACAATTCTCGGATCTTTTGGTTTGTAGGTAACAACTGCAATATCAGAGCGGTATTGCAAAATATCCTGAAGGTTGCCACCTCCAACGACTTCAAAACTGATTTCTGGATAGACAGAATTAAATTCCATCAATATCGGCAACATGTAACGGGTAACGAATCCGGGAGCCATCGAAAGTCTTATTTTGCCGCTTAATTGGGCGTTTCCTTGTTGTAACTCCCCTATCATTTCATGGTACATGTGAAGCAGAGGAACAATATGTCCTTTGGCTCGTTCTCCGACTTCCGTCAACTGTAGAGGACGAACATTTCTGGAAAACAACTCTTGCCCTAGTGATTTCTCTAATCCGGCAATAACACGTGAAACCGTTGATACGTCAATATCAAAATCGGCGGCTGTATCAGAAAAACTGCCTGTTCGGCTCAAACTGACGAAAATCTTCCAGGCATTGAGGTCGTTTAGCTTTGACATATTTATCGTCCTTGGAATCTAGATTTCATAATACAAGAAATCAAGTCTTCTTTTCATTAAATTATGTACTCAATGCAAGAATTTTGCATTTTATGCAAATCCGCTTTGAAAAATGCGCCATCGATTTTTTTAAGTTTTGTTGCAATATACCGTTAAAACAAAAATTAAACCCTCGGAGACTTAAAAAACATGACATTACGTGACGAGTTTTTCTGGCTCAGCAAAATCAACCAGGCAACTATTGTAATCAACTCAAAGCAGGGGCTTCTTCCTGAGCCAATCGCTATTGAAGCAGCCAAAGCTTTAAGAGAGGTTATTGCAGACGGAGATAAGGATCCTGCTTTAAGACCGAAGACCTATATCACTTTCGAACCGAAGATGATTGCTAAGTCCGGACCTGAAATAACAATTATGCATGCCGGGCGCTCCAGTCAAGATATGCACGCTACCTATAGAGCCGCTATCTTGCGTGACGAAACACTGAAGGTTGCTGAAGGACTCGCCAAAGTCATGAAAACAATGGAAGCGTTAGCGGTGAAGCATCGCGATGTAGTTCTGCCAAGTTACACCAACGGAGTAGCAGCACAACCCAATTCATACTCTCATTACCTGACTGCATTTTTATATGCCTTCTCACGCGACTTCTCAAGGATCGAAGAGTTCTATGATCGGTTAAATCTCTGCCCGATGGGTTCTACAGTTTTGAACGGAACCTGCTGGCCTTTAAACAGAGAAGCAATGGCAGAACACTTAGGCTTTGCAGGTATTGCTTATAACGCATTTGACGCAACCCAGGTTGCCCAATCAGACTTGCCTGTAGAATTTTCCTCTATCGTCAGCAGTATTGCTATTCACATTACTTCTTTCCTTACCGATCTGATGGTTCAATACGCTCAACCTCGTCCGTGGATTCTTCTTCAAGAAGGTGGAGACAACACTTATGTCTCATCTGCGATGCCTCAAAAGCGTAATCCCGGCCTAGTTAACAACTGCCGAACAGAAGCAGGTGAAGTCCTCGGTCAGGCCCATGCCTATTTATTCCGTGCACACAATCTTGAAACCGGAATGATTGACCCGAAGAACCAAAAATTCCATTCTGCCTTGGGTGCCAGAGCAGCCAATATGCTGGCTCTATTTAACAAGGTATTGAATGCGTTGGTCATCAACAAAGAAAGAGCCTTAGAAGAATTAAACAGTGACTGGACAGCCAGCCAAGAAGTTGCTGATGCTCTGATGCATGAGTACGGCTTACCGTTCCGCGTCGGACACCATGTGGCTAGTCAGATGGTCAGTTACGCCAGAGCAAATAATATTCTTCCTCTGGATTTCCCATATGACCAGTTAAAACGCATCTATGCTGAAGTAATCACGAAAGAATACCCTTCAGCTAACCCAGAATTGCCAATGCCGCTTGAACGGTTTAGAGCTACATTGGACCCAGTTGCGATTATTAATAACCGCAAAACCGTGGGCGGACCACAGCCTGCTGAAATAGAAAAGATGCTAGCCGTTCTTCATGAAAGAAATAAGCAGCACACTAAATGGCTTGAAAAACAGGCTAATCAAATAACAAACTCACTTCAAAACCTCGAATCTGAATTTAATAAAATAGGAGAATAGTATGGTCGCTTTAATGCCATGGTTCGCCCTAATCGTTACGATCATTACGGGCTGGCTAATTATTAAACGCTATTCAACTGCAATGGTTTTACTATTTGCAGGGTTAGCAATGTTTGTTTTTGCCGTGTTATGCGGCGTTCACGGATTCCTACCAAAAGGAGTCAAACCCTCAGGACTTGTCTGGTTTGATATTTTTGAATTACTCAGAACCATCGCCGCTAAACAAGCTTCAGGTACCGGTTTTCTGATTATGGTAGCCGGCGGTTATGCCGCTTATATGGACAGAATCGGAGCTGCAAAAGCGTTGGTCAATGTCTGCATTAAGCCCTTGAAAGCTCTTTCTTCACCGTACCTTGTTCTGGTTTTAGGTTATCTCATCGGCCAGACACTTGTTACTGTTATTCCAAGTGCAGCCGGGTTAGCTATGTTGCTTCTCGTTGCATTATTCCCGATCCTCTTAGGCGTCGGTGTATCTCCTGCAGCTGCATCCGCTGTGATCGGCACAACCGCCGGTATGACATTAGGGCCAGCCTCTGGAACTGCTAACTTAGCAGCAAAAGTCGCCGACCTCGATCCAATCATCTACTTCGTCCAATGCCAGTTACCGGTTGCTATCCCAACATTAATTGTTGTGGCGGTTGCCCACTATTTTGTCCAAAAGTACTACGACAAAAAGAACGACGACGTTTATGCTCAATCTATTCTTACTCAGAAAGAAGATGACCGTCAGGTTCCGGGTTGGTATGCTATTCTTCCATGCTTGCCAATCGCATTAATGATCGTATTTAGTAAACTGGTTTACTCTGCCATCAAGATCAACACAATTTCTGCCTTGTTGTTAGTTTGGGTTTTAACTGTTCTGATTGAACTTGTTCGCAGAAGAAACGCTAAAGATGTTCTTAAAGACGGACAATTTATTTTCAAGTCTATGGGCGGCATGTTTGCTTCAATCGTCGCATTGATTATCTGTGCTGAGTTCTTTGCAAATGGTTTGAAGGTTACAGGTCTTATTAACGGTCTTATCACCAATGCTCAACATCTTGGTCTCGGCCTGAATGGTATGACTGTTGTACTGACATTTGTAGTCGGCCTTGTTACCTTCCTGACAGGTTCCGGAGTCGGAGCATTCTCCAGTTTCGCTGCCTTAGCACCTGACGTTGCCGGCGGCCTCGGAGGTACGGCAGCTGCCTTCGTGACTCCAATGCAATTTGCTTCCGGATTACTCCGCGCCATGTCTCCGGTTGCAGGCGTCATCATTGCAGTAGCCGGTGCTGCCGGTGTCTCTCCAATGGCTATAGTGAGAAGAACTTGGATTCCAATGATTCTCGGCATGATCACAGTCATTGTTTCCAACTACATCTTCTTAGGCTAATTACGCTCTCTAGTTAAAAAGGCCCCTACCATCCTGGTTAGGGGCCTTTTACTAGTTAACAATAAGACTTTAAAGTGCCTTTACTTAATTTCCGAGTCCGGGATTACAGGATCCGTCCGACGGTTCATAGTACCGCTCTTCAATGCAGTCTCGGGATAAGCCAAATCACGGGGTAGCGGTTGCTTCTTCGCAATTGCCAAGTGAAGAACGCTTAAGGCAATCGAAGGCCAGATATCCTTAATCCAATCCGGCGGCTCTTGCTTCAGAATAGAAACGTAATCCTTTGTAGCCGTTTTAACACCTTTAGCTGTGTTTTCCGACTCGTACCCGACCTGATTCATAAATGCTAGTACTGTACTTTCGAAATCAGAATTCGGATCTTCTGACGGTGGTGTTCTGAGTTCCAACTTTTTCTCCTCAATAGCGGAGAGATTTCTCCGCTTCTGATTAATTAGTTGAATGAATTGTATTTAAAGCAACTGCTCTACTGGGCCGGCTGGGGAGCAACAGGAGCTGATGGAGCAACCTGACCCATCGGCTGCTGACCCATCGGCTGGACCGGGATCAGCACCTGAGGTTGTTGATTCATATTTCCAGCGCCGGCTTGAGGCATTGCTTCGTTCGGTGCCGGCATTACTTCCGGAGGCAACGGACTTTGAGCCTGTGGTTGCATAGAAGCAGCTTGTTTCTGGATGTCCATAAATGTCGCTAGAGACCCGGCAATAAATCCCATTCCAACAAGAATTTCATCACGGGTAACGTTCAGACCTTCAGCTTTCGCTTTTTTCATTAAGAACTCAGTTGCTCTGTCTAACTCTTCCTGAGTGCAGGGGAAGTCTCCCTGAGCAGAAGTTGCAACCAGTTTTTGGATAACAATGGCGGCAGGGCCATACTGATCGGCAGCTCCCTGCTGCGGAGCGGGCATACCTTGAGCCGGAGCTGCCTGAGTCTGAGGCTGTTGCGCCTGCATTGGCTGGGACGGCATTGGTTGGACAGTCATTGGTTGGACAGGCATAGTTTGAACCTGTCCTGCCTGTGGTTGTTGAGCTTCAGGCATTTGCTGAGCCAAGACAGAAGAACTTAAGCTGAAAGCAAAAACAGCTGAAACAGCAAGTGCTAATTTCTCTAGATTCATCATTTACTTGTCTCCTTTTAAGAGCTAATTCTTACTGCGGATCAATATACTCGTCCGATTCTTCTTAGGAGATAAAAAACGCCCGTTTTAGCTCATATTGGACTTCCCCGTTTTCTCAGCTACTTTTGTTTTTTCATAGAGGTTGTTGCAATTAATCTACCTCTTATTTGGTAATTCGCTAAATTTATGCTTATTTTAGTCCGTGCTTTTACCTAGAAAAAAAACAACTACTCATAATTATTTCATTCGTTAACTAACAACAATGAGCACAAGGTTTATATGATTACTATCCAAGATGTATTAAGCCGGCGTACAGAGTTCAAATGCTCAAGGTTAAGAGGAGCTAAGATTGGTTCTACTGTTTGCCAATACTGCGCCGTTGGGTGTTCTCAATTAGCATTCTTCCAAGGCGATACACTCGTAAATGTTGAAGGAGATCCACGTAGTCAGGTAAATCAAGGACGATTATGTCCTAAAGGGGGATCAACTTACGCCCTAGTTGACAGTCCATACCGGGCAACCGAGCCTATGTATAGAGCACCGGGTTCTGACAAGTGGGAAAAAGTTACCACCGAATGGATTCTGGATGAAATTGCAAAACGGATTTGGGAAACAAGAGCTAAAGGCTTTGTCGAGAAAAACGAGCAAGGCATGACTATTAATTCCGTTCCAAATATCGGGTTTGTCGGAGGCTCTGCCAATGATAACGAAGAGTGCTATTTGTTCCGGAAATTATTTACCGGCGGTCTTGGCATCGTCTCTGTAGAAAATACAGCCCGTTATTGTCACTCTACAACAGTAGCAGCTTTATCTCCAACCTTTGGCTTCGGTGCATGTACGAATCCTCCGAGAGATCTTGTCAATAGTGATTGCATTGTCATCATGGGTTCCAACATGTCCGAGGCGCATCCGGTGGCATTTCACTGGCCAATGGAAGCCAAAAAGAAAGGGGCTGTGACAATTCATATCGATCCAAGATACACTAGAACCAGTGCTGCTTGTGATCATCATGTTCATGTCAGACCGGCAACCGACATTGCCTTCCTTTACGCAGTTATTAAATATATACTGGATAATGACTTATGGTTCCACGAGTATGTGTTGAACTACACAAATGCCGCTACACTGATCAACCCTAAATTTAATTTCGATCAGACAACCGGTCTATTTAATGGCTGGGATCCCGAAACCCGCTCATACTCTAAAGAGCCCGACTCTTGGGATTATCAATATGAAATCAACGCCGACGGCAGTCTTGGAAATCCAAAAACGGATCCAACTTTACAGGATCCGAACTGTGTCTTAAACCTACTGAAGAAACAGGTTGAAAAATATACACCTGAAGCCGTTGCAAATATTTGCGGTTGTCGTCCTGAAGATATCATCAAAGTTGCAGAATTTATGGCACGCAATTCCGGACGCGATAAAACAACAGCTTTCTGTTATGCCACCGGGTTCACTCAACACTCATCAGGCACGCAGATTATCCGAACGGTAGCAATTCTTCAGTTGTTACTTGGTAATATTGGCCGTCCCGGCGGTGGCATTCTAGCTTTACGAGGACACTCCAATGTGCAGGGTGCAACAGATATCCCCACGTTGTTTAACGCCCTGCCTAACTACATTCCAATGCCGGAAGCTAAACCCGGAAACGCGACCTTGAAGGATTATCTGGCGAACGGACGTGCTTTTGGTTCCGCAAGAGACAAATCCAAAGGGATGTGGAAACTCGAAACCAAGAGAGGTTCCTGGGCATCGCTACCGGAATACATGGTTAGTCTGCTCAAAGCGTGGTACGGTGAAGGTGCAACACAAGATAATGAATGGGGGTATCAATATCTTCCTAAGTTAACTAAAAATGAGTCTCTGACAACGGCAATCAGTGAAATCAATGAAAATATTATGGAAGGTATGATTGTCTTCGGACAAAACATGGCTGTGACTAACCCGAATACCGGCTGGGGACGAGATGCTTTGAGAAAGCTCAAATGGTTGGTTGTCTGTGATTTGTTTGAAAACGAAACAGCCTCGGTCTGGTATGCGGATCCGGACGCTCCCGATCCCAGCAAATGCCAAACTGAAGTCTTCTATCTACCGACGAGTGCCGTTATGGAAAAAGACGGTTCTGCCAATAATACGGAACGTCTGATGCAATGGCACGATCGCATTAAAGCTTCACCGGGCTCCTGCCATTCTGATGCCTGGTGGACTTACCAGCTGGGTCTGCGCTTCAAGAAAATGGCTCTAGAGTCCGGGCTCGAAAGAGACGAAGGCATGCGCAACTTGACCTGGAAATACGAAACCAGCCCGAACAAACGGAATGTGATGGGACTACCAATTGAACCGGGCGAGCCCGACATTGATCTTGTTGCACTTGAGATGAACGGTTACAGCCTCAAAGATGGGACCCCTATTCAAAGTTCCGGTGAACTAAAAGCTGACGGTTCGACTTTGTGCGGTTGTCGATTACTGGCAGGGTTCATCGACAAAAACGGCAACAATCTTATGAAGAGAGTTGAAGCCGGTGAAGTCGATCATGAAATTGATCTGGAATACCGCGTTACCTGGCCGACTAATTCCAGAATTCTATATAACCGTTGTTCTGCTGATCCTGAGGGTAAGCCATGGTCTGAAGAGAAAAAACTTATTTGGTGGGATGAAATTCAACAGAAATGGACCGGTTACGATAAGCCCAACTTTGATGAGACCAAAGCTCCTGATTATGTACCTGCTGAAGGCGCAACAGGAGGAGCCGCCTTATCAGGAACCGAACCGTTTACTGTTCACAGTGACGGTAAAGCATGGTTGTTTGTTCCATACGGTATTAAGGAAGGACCTTTCCCGGTTCATTACGAACCTGCAGAATCTCCTTATAGGAATGCCTTATTCACTACAAACCGGTCACCAGACATGATCTTCATCGATCAGCCTGGTAATGATATTGCAGAACCCGGCGATCCTAGATTCCCAACAGCCATGACAACCTATCACCTTGTCGAACACTGGTTAAGCGGAGCTATGACACGCCATACTCCATGGCTTGTCCAACTCCAGCCTCAGACATTTATTGAAATTTCTCCTGAAATGGCTGAAGAAATCGGTATCCCATCCGGGAATTACGTCACCGTCCATAATCTTAGAAATTCCCTGCAGATCAAAGCATTGGTCACACCCCGCCTGAGGCTTGGCGAAATCAATGGCAAACCCTCAAGTATTGTTGGTTCGTTTGTCTGTTCAGGATACAAAGGTATCTCAGTAAGCGCAATTACGAACGATTTAAGTCCGGCAATTGAATCAGCTGACGGGTTAATTCCGGCTTCTAAAGGGTTTGTCGTCAAAGTTGACTCGGGAGACCCACAGAAGGTTGAAAAATTAAGCCCACAACCGATTGTTTACCCGAAGTCGATGGAAGAGCCGATACCGAATACTCCCTGGTCTTCTCAACCTGAAGGGAGGAGCTAATCATGTTGTTAAAAGAAAGTAATATTTTTAAAACGGTCAAAAAGGCGTTTCCAGCCGAAGCTCCTAAGAATAAAGAACACCGTCTGGCTCCAATTTACGGCCTCTTTGACAGATTCTCGCCGAGGCCGACAACCACTGAAATGGCATTCTTTACTGATACGTCCATCTGCACCGGTTGCAAGTCTTGTGAAGTTGCCTGCAAACAGTGGAACCAATTAAAGAGTCCCGCTCCTAAGTGGTCTGGGGACAGTTATGACAACACTAAGGAGCTGTCTCACCTGAATTGGAGACACGTGAAGTTCATCGAACGCTTCCCGGAGAAAAACGAACTTAACACTCCGGCTCCGAAGAACATCGATAATCTTCTCAAAGAGAAAAAATTCGGTGAATGGCTGTTTATGTCTGACCAATGCAAACATTGCAGACAGTCTCCCTGCCATCAGGCTTGCCCGACCGGTGCCATTATGAGAAATGAGTTTGGCGGCATTTATTATCAGACTGATATCTGCATGGGTTGCGGAATGTGCATTGCTGCCTGTCCGTTCGGTGTTCCGGAAATCAATCCGGATACCGGTCACTCCATGAAGTGTGCCCAGTGCTATGACCGTTTGCGTGACGGATTAAGACCGGCTTGCGCAACTGCATGTACTACCGGTGCGATTGACTTTGGGCCAAGAGAACAGATGGTTGAAAAAGCCAGAGCAAGACTTAAGTTTCTGCACGAACACGGACACCCGGAAGCTAATCTGTATGGGGTCGATGATTTTGAACATTACAGTTCATTAAATTCGTTTTATCTGTTAATGGACAGACCCTCGGTCTACGGGCTTCCTGAAAATCCCGTTACTCCGACAGAACATATGCCTCTTGACTACCTAAGGGCCGCCGCTACGTTGATTTTGTGCGGTGCTGTCGTCGTCGGCTGTTTAATGTAGGAGAAAAGAATGATGACAGAAAAAACATGGGTAAAAGGTTCTTTATCCCCCTATCAGCTTCATGACATCACCAGACGACCTGACTGGAAAAATCTCATTGTCTGGGATGCTTATCTCAACAACATGACTTCCGGGTTTATGGTAATTATCGGTCTGGCCTGGTTCGCAGGACCCGGGTTCTTCACCGCTCTACTGCCGTGGGCTATGACAATTGCGCTTGCTATTGTCTGCGTTGATTTACTTCTCCTGATATTCGATTTAGGCGATCCGTTCCGATTCTCAAACGCCTTACGTGTCATGAGATTTACGTCTCCGCTATCCGTCGGTGTCTGGGGTCTTGCCAGCTATGCAACCTGTCTGGGTGCAGCAGTCGCCATTTATTGGTTGTCCTATTACTCAGCACATACCACTGGCTTTTTATCTCCGTACATTGATTTACTGGATATGCTCACCAAGATGTTTACTATCCTGGCTTTCTGCGGTTCTATCGTGGTCATTTGCTATAAGGGAGTTGCATTTAGCTGTACATCTCAACCCGGCGTTAAAAATGCCAGATGGTTGACCAGCTTTATGGTATCGGACGCCATGTTAATGGGGTTGGGAGTTTATGCCATTTTGTGTGCCTTTTTGCAGGCTCCTGAAGCTATCGCCTATCTCATGCTTCCGACAATGATTCTGATTATCGCCAGATGCATTGCTTTCTATTTGTTAAGTCTGGATTTAAATCCAAGAGCAAAATTAACAAATTCTTCTACTGCTAACTTCCTCGTAAAACTCTGTGTTTATGCCATCGGTGGTCTGATTGCATTTTTTGCATGTCTGCTTGGCCCATTCGGTGTTGTGATAGCGGGGGCAATTGCGCTGGTAGTAGGATTGATTGAGCGTTACTGGATCATTAGTACTACCAAGAGAATCTAAGTACCATTCAAAACGTTTAAAAACGGGCACCGGTCGGGTGCCTGTTTTTGTCTGTCAGGAATTTTTCTGCGAAGTTTCCTGAGATGGTTCATATGGAAAATATTTCAAAAGACACATCCAAAGCTTGACGAGTAAACCGACTGCCACGGCAGAAATTAAAGTTCCTTCCCGTATTCCTTGAATGTCTTGAAAGAAAAATAAGCTTAGAAGGATGGCAAGAATGACTAGAAAAACATCGTTAAAAACTTTCATCTTCGGAAACGGTTTTTTGGCGAAAATACTCATAGCTACCACCATTCCTTCACCGGGGAGCACCGCTGCTTTCGAATAAATCTCCAGTGAAACACCCAAGGCCAGCACAATATTACCGAGCATACTAAATCCAAGTCTTGCCCAATAATTTGTTAACGGGACATCATGGATGAGATTCATTGATAGATCGATCAATGAAGCAAAGAAAAAAGTTAAAGGCAGCTGCAACACAATGGTCCATCTCACATTTTTGCGAAGTAGCAGTAGTTGCACCACAATCATGAAGATATTAATGATTAAGGTCGTCTGACCAAATGTCAGCGATGTCACATAAGAGGATACTAACGGTAAAGCACTGATGGGCGTCGTGCCGAGACCTGCGACGGTAACAATACTGATGCCCATGCTCATGATGCTTAATCCGGTTAAAAAGATAGTCCAATTAATCAGCTGTTTTTTCAATTGATTATTCCTACATCCGGCAAGTTTTTATTACAAAGAATATCTTTGAAAAAACCTTAAAAACAGAATACTACGGCTCCTTTTGTCTTCAGGTTTCTTCTGAAATCTTAATAATTGCCTGTGTTAACAATCTTGGCGCAACCTCAAGAGAGTAAGTCAATTCAAGCCGTTCTGTATGCCGGTGAGCATCTTTTCCTGCCGGCCCCATGTTGGCAACAGGAATTTCTTCATCAAAATCTAAATCCGTCGGAAGGTTAAAAACTTTGTCCCAACCGGCCATATTGGATCCTGCGACAATACCCTGCTGTTTTAAAGTTGAGAAGCCAAGGAAAGACAAATCAGAAATCCCACCAAAGACTTCATGCATTTCCACACTGCCGTCGTTGCTTAATTCTTTTGCTTGTTCCACTATTTCTGAAACTACTTTGCGGAGTTTTCTGTCGTTTTCCGTTTCGTTATTATTTATTCTCGCCGGATAAAAAGGCGGCAAAAATCCTACAATGTAACAGGGCTCATGGAGCTGTGCCCGTTCAATTAGCCATTCACATTCCCGGATAGCCGCCTCTCTCATATCCAAATCTCTAGGACTTTTCCTCCAGAAGTCATCAAAGTCAGTTACGAAGGTTTGTGACTTTACAGAACAAGCTTTATCTTTTAATTCTTTATAAGTCATGACTTCGATTTCGGAGGGCTCCGGAACAGAGCCTCCTCTTTTATCTGCCTCTGATCCTGCATGACGCAGATGGACCTTCACTTTTTCGGCTGCTTTTTCTGCTACCTTTACGAAATCATTGAGTATGGTCCTAACATTTCCTAAGGCCGTCAAATAATTGAAATAAGCAACCGCTTCTCCGGGCACTGTGACAGAATAATTACGACGCCTTGTTTCCATTTTCAGGCACACCGGCGGGGAGAGCAAATCCAACCCCTCTCCTTCAAAAAATTGCGGATTCCCTTCTGCCAGACAAACGACTTCACTAATCATCAGAGCTGCATTGACACCCTCAAAATAATTGCCAACATGGACAGATTTTCCTAAGGCATAAACAAAAGGCATCAATTTGCCGGTACTTCCGAGAAAGTAAGGTCTTACAGCCTTTTTCTTTTCTGTTTGAGGCGTCCAGAAACAAGGCTCTCCTGTAAATGCTGCTATAACTTTCAGGCTTTCTTTTTTCCTCAGTTCATTAAAAAAGCGGAGAGTTCCAATCATTCCTGCACTATTGGATTCTTCATCCGGCACCACCCAAAACAGAATATTAATCGGCAAATCAGGATCACTAGCCCATTCTTCTATAGCCGCCAGGAATAAAGCCAAACCGGCTTTCATATCCATTGTTCCCCGGCCAAATAACCAGTTTCCACTTTGCAGATCCTCTTTAACATCGGATCGCGAATCTTTTTCTTTTAATACGGTTGTATAGACTTCAGGATCAAAAGCCAATGAAGCAGAATTGCCACAGCATTCGGTATCGACTACATCGAAGTGCCCGGTCAATATAATTGTCTTTGCAGTTTTCCTTTTACTTCTTAGTAGTGCAAACACGGCGTTTCGGTTGAGAGGATCATTCTCGCAAGGCACTAGATATGCTTTTAAATTTCCTGCAGATTTATTCTCCAGTCCTTCCAGGAAGTCAAATATTGTTTTTGCGCATCTATTTTCCTCCTGAGCATCTCCTGAGACAGAAGGAATTTTGCAGAGTTCTAAAAGAATCGAATATATTTTGTTTGCTGCAGGTGCATTCATTTTTATGACTTCTACTTTAAACGACGGGAAAATCTTACTCCCGTCTCTGCCGTTATTTTCTGATTGCGTCAGTCTTCAGCTATTTTTACATCAAGTAAGTTAGAACAATCAAATAACGCTTCTCATCATCTTATGTTATCTCTCCTGAACTTCATATTTTGTAAAAGAAGGAATTTAAAATTAACATTTTTGAGAATCGGGATCCGTTGCCATGTTTTTTATACCTAGCATCAAAGAGTTTATTGCCGAGAAAAGCGTAGATGATATTGAGTTTTGCTTACTGGTCTGTCTTACAAACGGCGATGGAGACCCCTACTCAATTCAGCAGATGCAGTACATGATCGGGATACCTTGGCACTTCACGGATTCCAGAGTCCCGAGTTGGATGTTCGAAGAGGATTATTGGTACAAACTGGCCAAGGACAAGGACATAAATGATATTTGCGTAAATCCTTTGTTCGCAGCTTCCATGTTTTTGAACCTTTCTCCTACACTTATCGACAAATATACCGACAAACTCTCCGATAAGTTTTTCTTTACAGACATAATCGGAGCTCTTCTGCTTGCAAAAGTCGTCAGATACTTTAAAAGAAATTTTTCCAAAGGTAACTCTTTCACCGATAGAGAATACAAAAAAATGATGAACTCCCGATATATTCAGGCGGTTCTTGTTTGGATGACTTTCTTAGATGGAAAGACCAATTTTTTAAGTTCACTTCCTTCTGATGTGCTGAAGACTGTCTGGAACCAGTTTGTGTCTGTTTTTCGTCGGGATCCGATAGTTTTAGGGGCAAATTTACCTGAGAATGTTAAGAGCTTTTTCTTAGCCAAAGGTGAAGAAGGTCTATTTGATGACGCTCTGCTTACTCCAAAGGATTTTTTCTTTTTCTACATTGACTGCTTCAGCGGCGCTAATATAAAGAAAATGGCAACTAAGGTTGCGGGTCAGGTCCCAACCTGTTTCCTCTCCTCTCTTATTTATGCATTTGGAGGGAAATACAAGGAAGCAGTTTCCACAATACAGAAAGCTTGCAAGGAAATTTCTTCTAAGCGAGTAATAGATGATCCGTTTCTCAATACTTTTTTGGGAATATACCTTTTACTTGGAAAGCAGGATCCTTCTTTGTTTAAGAAAGCCGTGTCGCTAGCTTCAGTTAAACAAGCGAAACTCCCGAAGGAGGGAGGAACTCTTTTTTATCTTTGCAGTCAGATTACCGACACTTCCTCCTACGAGTGGGATAACATTGCCACTGACTATTCACAAGGATTCAATCCAACATCTTTTAAGTTTTGGAGATGTCTCCTTAGCTTGAAATTAGAACAGAGAGCCAGTAGCCGAAAAGAACTGGAATCTTTTGCAGAGGCTCCGAGGATGCCCTTGTTTTTCCGAAGAGAAGCAGACGCTGTCCTTAACCCGGAAAAATATGGGAATGGCGAGACCACTTTCAAATACGAAAACCTTGTCTATGACTTTGGTGTTCCTCCTTTGATTTCTCTTATTAAAACACAAGCTGAATGGGAACGTGTAATAGAGCGGATTATTCAAATCCAAAATGGCAGACCCAAAATTCAGGAATCCGAAGCTACTGAGAGATTTGTTTATGAAGTTGATAAAGACACACTGGAGGTTTGGCCCAGACTGCAGAAAAGGCATAAAAATGGAACCTGGTCTTCTGGCAAGTCTTTGTCTTTGTCTGCCTTCAAGAAATCAACTTCTCCCTCAGGTCCGGTTGAAAATGCTCTCAGGAATATGGTTGAGTTAGGTGTCAGATTTATGCCTTCTCAACTGCGAGGAATAAATCCTCTTTCCCGCCTTATCGGCTATCCTTACGTCTACCTATTGAACACAGGACTATCGCAACGGGTTGATGTGTGTAAAGGCTCTTTAGAGCTTTCCTTCATTAAAAATGAAAAAGGAGAAATCGTTCCTCACCATAATTTAGAAGAGTTCACTGAGAGTCAGCTATTGATGCACAATTATTTCTGTGCTTGGGTATCTCCCGATGTACTAAAAATTTACCATTTAACCAAGGAAGAGCAACTGATCCTCGAACAACTCTATAAAGTTAAATCATTCCCGGCTATAAGTGTCAAACCGCTGACTCAAATGATCAAAGAAATCAGTACGCAGATTCCGGTGCTCTCTGATCTCGTCAGCGACAAAGATATGAAGCCGACAGCTAAATCCGTCAGCAAAATCGTTTTTCAATTTACTCCCGCCGATTACAACTGTTATTCCGTCCATGCCGTAGTCCGACCTGTCCCGGGCTCAACTATGGCTTTCCAGCCGGGTCATGGACTGCAGTTCGTCACGGTTAACGTCAATAAAGAGCCAGTTTCGGTCAAACGAGACTTAAAAAAAGAAAAGTTAAATTGGGAAGAAATAGACAACAAACTTCTAGAGTTTACTGACTTTCAGGACGATGCAGAAAGTTGGGTTCTCAACACGGAACAAGTCCTGGAATTCATGGAAATCTTGAGAGAAAATAAAAAGATTTGCGATATAGCATGGCCGAAGGAAGTTAAATTCAAAGTTGATAAACCTCCAATCACATTTAACTGCTTAAATCTCAACATCCGCAGTATCGGATCATGGCTGACAATGCAAGGAAAAGTCCAGCTTGACGGTAAAACGGCTTTAGAAATGGATGAACTACTCGATAAAATCCGTGAAGCCAAAGGCCGTTTCATTAAGCTCGATGACACAGAGTATGTTGCTATCAGCGATAAACTCAAGAAAGTTCTCTCACAGATCGCAAAAGTCACCCACAAAAAGAAAAAAGAATTGGAGATCTCTGCTTTTAATGCAAGTTCTCTAAAAGAATTAGAAGATGCAGGGGCGAACTTAAATGCAGACCAGGAGTATCGGGATCTTCTCTCCCGGATTGATTCGGCAAACGAATTAATGGTGACTGTCCCGTCTGCCTTGCGAGCTGAATTAAGAAGCTACCAGATCGACGGATTCGAGTGGTTAGCTAAATTGGCTCATTGGGGAGCCGGAGCCATTTTGGCCGACGATATGGGATTGGGTAAAACGATTCAGACCCTCACGCTACTTTTGTTCAGAGCTTCACAAGGACCAAGTCTTGTAGTGACTCCCAGCTCCGTTCTTTATAACTGGCGTGATGAAATCTTACGTTTTGCACCGTCATTGAATATTCATATTTATAATTCCGGCGATCGTAAAAAGATCCTGGAGACGGTCAGTAACAATGATGTCGTTCTCTGTACCTACGGCGTTCTCAGTTCAGAAATTGAAAATGTCTCCAAACAATTATGGAACGTTGTGGTTTTGGACGAAGCTCACGTCATCAAGAACAGAACTGCCCAAATTTCAAAGAAAGTTCATTCGTTACAGAGCAAAGCCCGCGTTCTCCTAACCGGTACACCTATTCAAAACCATTTAAGCGAAATTTGGAACTTGTTTGATTTTGCAAATCCAGGGTTGCTTGGGTCATTGCCGGATTTCAGCGAACGTTTCATCATTCCTATTGAGAAATATCAGGATAAGGAGCAACAGCGCTTACTTAAGAAAATGATTACACCGTTCCTGCTAAGAAGAACAAAAGCAGAAGTGCTGGAAGAACTGCCGCAAAAAACTGAAATAACAATTAAAGTTTCCATGTCTCCTGAAGAAACTGCACTTTATGAGAACCTCAGGAGCCATGCTGTGCAGAACCTAGCTTCCGGTGAAATTAACTCAATCCAAGCCATGGCCGCTTTGACTAAACTTCGCCAAGCAGCGTGTAATCCGAAGCTTGTAGAGAGCCAATTGGATATTCCATCCTCCAAAGCTTCAGTCTTCCTAGAGTTGGTTAAGGAACTGATTGCCAATAACCACCGTGCATTGGTTTTCAGTCAATTTACCTCTCACCTTGCCTTGATTAAGCAGGTCCTTGATGAGGCAAACATAGAATATCTGTATTTGGACGGTTCCACATCTACCACCGAAAGAAAAGCACTTGTAGAACAATTTCAAACCGGTATCACACCAATCTTCCTGATCAGTCTTAAAGCCGGTGGACTAGGTCTGAACCTAACGGGTGCTGACTACGTTATCCATCTGGATCCATGGTGGAATCCGGCAATTGAAGATCAAGCTTCAGATCGTGCATACCGCATTGGTCAGGAACGAGCAGTTACCATCTACAGGCTTATCACAGAGAATACCATCGAAGAAAAAATTATCGACCTTCATCTGACTAAACGTTCTCTGGCTGATGCTTTGTTGGAAGGCGCAGACATGTCAAGCAAGTTGAGCAAAGAAGAAATTCTTAAACTTCTGAGCGCTTAATCAACTGATCTTCAACTGATAGAGCGTTGGTAGCACATTAAGCAGGTGATATTTAGCTTAGGCTCTAACATTTAAACCCAAAAAAAATCAATCTATTTGCTTGGCCGGAGCAATTAAAAGCCCGGCTTTTTATTATCTTCATGACAATTACTTTGGCGAAGAGGAGCAACAAACGAAAAAATCGCCGACAATCTTTTCAGATCATCAGCGATTTTTCCTTTTCCCGGTCACAGACCGGGAGACCGGAATTCAAAATCTAATTCATAAAAGACTGAATTACATCATTCCCGGCATTCCGCCCATGCCGCCCATGGCAGGAGCTTCAGGTTTGTCTTCCGGCAGATCAGCAATCATGCAATCTGTAGTCAGGATCAAGCTGGAAACAGAAGCTGCGTTTTGAAGTGCAGTACGTGTAACTTTAGTCGGATCCAAAACGCCCATTTCAATCATGTCACCGTATTCACCTGTCTGAGCATTGAAGCCGAAGTTGCCGCTACCATTTGCAACACGATCAACAACAACGCTTGGTTCATCACCGGCGTTACGGACGATCTGACGCATCGGTTCTTCCATAGCACGGAGAACGATCTTGATACCGGCGTCTTGTTCAGGATTATCACCCTTGATGCCCTTGATAGCCTGTTTTGCACGAATCAATGCAACGCCACCGCCGGCAACAACACCTTCTTCAACAGCAGCACGTGTGGCATGCAGAGCATCTTCAACACGGGCTTTCTTTT
>CANTYJ010000067.1 GCA_947854175.1 uncultured Turicimonas sp.
GTTAATAGAAGTCAGTAATAAATTGTAAGAATATCACCTATATTTGTGGGAATTCAGGTTATAAAAAAGTCCGGCTTAGAACCGGACTCTTTGATGAAGATTAAACCAATGGATTATCCGACGTGTTTCAGAACCAATTTCTCAAGAACTGCAACACCGTTTCTTAAAGATTCAGGATTCATTGTCATGCGAGGATCATGTAATCCCGGTGTAACACCTGCACCGACTCCAATATAGGCTGAACGGATTGAAGGTTTTTTCTGAACAAAGAAGTGGAAGTCTTCACCGCCGCCACCGCATGGTTTGGCCAATTTTTCTTCACCAAGAACTTCCTTAATGGTTTCAGCTGCTTCTTTAACAAGCTCTTCATCATAATCAGCAGCCGGAATGATTCCACCCGGATAAACAAGTTCACATTCAACTCCGACGCATGCACAGGCGTTTTTAATAGCTCTTTCGACTTTTTCCAGCTCTTCCTTCATGGTTTCATTATCCTGACCACGGATATCCAAAACCATTTGGCCTTTATCAGCAATAATGTTAGGAGCATCTGAAGCGCATTTGATTGATGTGACTTTAGCTGACCAAACCTTGGCCGGATTTAACCAAATAGAGTTAAGGGCATTCGTTGCCAACACCGCTGCTTCAACTACGCTGTTACCAAGATGAGGTCTGGCACCGTGAGCTGTTTTTCCTTTGAGGTTCACATAAAGGAAAGTGTTACCGGTGTGGTTGACAGCAGGACAAACTGTGCCGTCAGGAATATCCTGGATCGGACGGACGTGGGCACCAAAAGCAATATCTACATCGTCGAGAACGCCATCTTCGATGGATTTAACTGCTCCCATTAATGTTTCTTCTCCGGGCTGGAAGAATAATTTGACTCTGCCTTTTTTAACATTTCCAACTAATCTGGAAGCAGTTTCCAAAACCATAGCGCAGTGAGAGTCATGTCCACAGGCGTGAATAGAGCAGGGCTTGCCATCAATAGTAAAGGGCAATGCGTCCATATCAGCACGGAGCATCACTGTTGGTCCGGGTTCTTGGCCGTCGATATATGCAACAACACCGGTTCCGCCAATTCCCCTCTGAGGGTTCAATCCAAGCTTTTTGAGCTTTTCTGCAATGTAATCAGAGGTCTTTTCCTCATGGAAGCCTAATTCCGGCATTTCATGAAGTTCTGTTCTTAATTGAACAACATCAAAGTCTTTGTTAGACATATTTCTCCTTTATGTGACTGAGGTAGAGTCATATTATTGTCTGCGGTTGGAGCCTGATACCATTTCAAATCTGAAGAAACGACAATCTAAGGTTCCATTAAAGAAAACAATTTTTCTTGATTCGGAAAGCCTCATTTGGCGAGGCAACAACAAATCACTGGTCAGGAACCAAACGGTCCAACCTGCAAAATTGTGTTTCAAGTTATCCGCTACATTTTTCATCATGGATGCGACAGAAGCTGACTTTGGATTTGATTGCTCACCGTAAGGGGGATTTGCAATCACAATTCCCGGCATATCAGCCGTGGGGCGAGCTTCTCTGGCATCACACTGGAAAAATTTCATTCTACCTTCAAGCATGAGTTTTGTTAATCCGGCAAGTTGCGCATTTTTCTTAGCTTTTTCCACTACTATCGAAGAAATATCACTGCCGGCCAGATTGACAGGAACAGACCAGTCAATTGCCTCTCTGGCCTGAGTTTTCATTGTCTGCCACTCGGTGGAGTTGAATCCTATAATTTTTTCAAAACCGAAACGACGGGTGAGACCGGGAGCCATGTTGATAGCCATGGTTGCCGCTTCGATAATGATTGTTCCGGAACCGCAAAACGGATCATAAAGCGGTTTATCCGGTGTCCAATTCGCCAGTTTAACCAGGCCGGCAGCCAAATTTTCTTTAAGAGGTGCTTCTCCTTTATCCCGTCTCCAACCTCTTTTGAACAAAGATTCGCCTGAAGTATCAAGATAAACAGAAATTGTTCGGTCATTAACGTGCGCAAAAATCTGAATGTCCGGATAAACTTTATCGACTTCCGGTCTTTGGCCGTCAAGCTCACGAAATCTGTCGCAGACGGCATCTTTAATTCTTAAAGTTAAGAAATTGATACTCTTTAAAGGACACTTGCGGCTTGTTGTTGAAATCTTGATTGACTGGTTCGGTTTGAAGTAATTTTCCCATTTACATGAGAAAACAAATTTATAGATATCGTCTTCATTTTTATATGGGCTTTCACCAACTTTTAAAAGTATTCTGGAAGCAAACCGTGTCCATAAATTTACTTTCATTAGGCCGGTAAAATCAGTTTTAAAAATGCATTGGCCTTTGCCGACTTTATATTCTGTTATTCCCAATGATTTCAACTCTTCAGCAAAAGGCATTTCTAAAGAGATTGGAACTATTGCAAAAAAGGTATAAGTTTGAGAGGTCATCTTCTTATTTCTCCGTGACCAATAACAATGTATTTAAGGCTGGTAAGGCCTTCCAAGCCAACCGGCCCTCTGGCATGAAGCTTATCGTTAGAAATGCCGATTTCAGCGCCCAAACCGTATTCGAAGCCGTCAGCAAAGCGTGTAGACGTATTAAGCATGACAGAAGAGGAATCAACCTCTCTTAAAAAGCGTTGAGAAGAGACTAAATCATTAGTGATTATGGCGTCTGTATGCTTGGAACCGTAGAAGTTAATATGATTAATTGCCTCATCAACGTTGGCGACGATTTTAATAGAAAGAATAGGAGCGTTATATTCAGTTGACCAATCTTCTTTTGTGGCATCTTTTAATCCTTGCAGGCCAAAAGAAGTCAATAAAGCCTTCGATTCCGGATCGCATCTTAACTCAACGGATTTCTTAATAAGAATAGCGGCCATTTTTGGCAAAAAGGATTTGGCAATTCCTTTTGCAACCAATAGAGTTTCTGTTGCGTTGCATGGAGAAAATCTCTGAGTTTTCGCATTATCACAAACGCGCCAGGCCAGTTCCAAGTCCGCAGATTCATCAACATAAGTATGACAAATACCGTCTAAGTGTTTAATCATAGGAACGGTTGCTTCGTTCATCAGTCTGGCTATGAGGCTTTTACCTCCGCGCGGAACGATGACATCGACATATTTTCTGCAGGTAATAAGAGCACCGACCAAGTCTCTGTCCGGATTCACAATGATTTGCACTGCTTCCGAGGGCACTCCGTTCATTCTAAGAGCTTCGTTGATGCATTCAGACAAAATGGCATTAGAGTGTTTGGCATCTGAGCCGCCGCGTAGAATACAAGCATTGCCGCTTTTTAAACAAAGAGCGGCGGCATCGATCGTCACATTCGGTCTGGATTCGTAAATGATACCAATGACACCTAAGGGAACTCTCATCTGTCCAACCTGGATTCCGCTGGGTTGAGGGCGGAGATGGAGAACTTCGCCAATCGGGTCGTTCAAAGCGGCGATTTGTTTTAATCCTAGACACATTTGTTCCAGAACTTTTGAAGATATCTTCAATCTGTCTAGAAAAGCGTCAGTTAATCCTTTTAATTTTCCGGCTTCCAGGTCCTTATTATTGGACGCGTAGATTTCGTTTGCTTTTTCCTTAAGGATATCGGCCAAGGTTATAAGTATTTGATTTTTAGTTTGAGATGAGCACTTGGCCAAAAAAGCAGAGGCTTTTCTCGCATTTTGTCCTAAAGTCTCCATATATTGGAGAGCATCATGGCTTGTGTTTGAATTTTGCATAATTTACTTCCGTTTGATGCATAGTAAAAGAGCAGCAGCTTTTAATTCCTGCCAGGCATCTTCGATAGAGGAACTAATTTTGAAGCCTTTTGAGAGCCTTTCAACATTGCTATAACGCTGAGCAACAGTTTCCAGGCGAGACAGCGGAACTGCATGGGCTAATCTCGTTAACTGGGCTTTTTTGGTTGGGAAAGGAATATAAGGATTGGCGCCGCGGTTGATGGCAATCATATTCCTAATATCGTCATTAAGCATCCAAAGAAAAGCGGGGATTTGGACATTTTCTCCCTTGAGGCCATCGATAATTTTTGAAACTCTGGGAGCATCTCCGGCCAGAATGGCATCCGATAAATCCGGAGGAGAAAAACGCGACGTATCTGAAATGGCATCAACCAAGTCGCTGTAGTCGATGACTTCTTTATCTGAAAGAAGTGCCAGCTTATTGATTTCCTGAGCACAGGCTAATAAATTTCCTTCTGTGCTGGCAGCAATAAAATTGACCGCATCGTTAGAAAGTTTTTGTCCGTTTTGGAGAGCACGCTGCTTTATCCACCCGGGCAGAGCACTTCTGGAAACAGGAGCTGCATTAACGATTTTTGCGTAGGGCGTTATTTTTTTAAACCATGCCTTTTTCTGATATTCCCAGAGGGCACCCGGCAGGGTTAAAACAGCGATTAAATCATCTCCGACGGATTGCGCCATTTCCAGTAATGCTTCCGGACCCTTTTTTAATCCCGGATTACCGGTCATTAATCTGACTTCGATTAGTTTTTTTTCACCAAATAAAGACATATCTCCCATCGACAGGAGAAGAGGTGAATAATCTGAATTACCGTCGAAATTAAAACTGACACGTTCAGTAAAACCCCGTTTAGCTGCTTCACCCCGGATTGCATCCTGAGTTTCAATGGCAATTAAATCCTCCTCTCCGACAATAATGGTCAGAGGGTTTAATTGGACAGGGGGCCGGGTAAAGTTAGCCATCGACCTGTTTTGCCTGTTGAAGTTGTTCTTCTGTCAGATGAGATAACCGGTTAACAATCATTTGAATAACGGTGGTTTCCATTTCTTGGTAAAGAAGCTGTTCTTCTTGGGCTTTACCATTGTAGTCACGCTCATCCCAGTTCATTTCACGGGTGGTACTGACAGTTGTGGGCGGCAACACTTCAGCACCATTTTGTAAAGTAACAGAGAATCTGGCAGTCAGAATAAGGCTATAGATACGAGCCTGACCTTCCGAGTTGTAAGCTAAAACAGAAGAACCACGGCTTAAAGAAAGAAGTCTAAAAATGCTTTCTGCTTCTTCTTTTTTGTCAACGATTTCCACATTCGTGCGGGCACGAAGATTTCTTTTAATCATTGAACCGAGAGTGGAATTTTCTCCCATATCGACGAACATACTTTTTAAAGGAATGTCTTGTACGCCTCTTAAATGCCATCCGCAACCGCTCAATATGACGGTAGAGCAGGCAGCGGCCAGGAGAGTTCTACGGTTATATTTTTTGTGGTTTTTCTCTAACATGAATTTCTGGTTCTAAGGGCCGCCATAGGACGGCCCGAGTTTTAATTACACAACGATATTAACAAGTTTCTTCGGAACTACAATGACTTTTTTAGCCGGTTTGCCCTGCATGAAGCGAACTGCATCTTCATTGTTAAGCGCAGCCTGCTCAATGTCGGCTTTGGAGGCATCGATAGAAATTGTAAATTGTCCGCGAAGCTTGCCGTTAATCTGAATCATGTATTTGACTTCATCAGAGACCAGAGCCTTTTCATCAACCTCCGGCCATGGCGCATCAAGAACAGCTGTTCCGAATCTCTTTTCATAGCCTAAGTCTTCAAACAACTGAGAGCAGATATGAGGAGCAATCGGATAGAGAGTTCTTAAGAGGATGGATAGTCCTTCGTTAATGACAGCTTTGGTTCCACTGCTGTCTTTATTTTTCAAAGTTTCCAAAGAATTGAGCATCTTCATTGAAGCAGACACAACGGTGTTGTACTGCATTCTATCCAAGTCAAAAGTTGCCTGTTTCAAGGCGGTATGAATCTCCTTACGGACGTCTTTTTCCTCGGTAGTCAATGAAGAGTTGTCCAAGCTAACATCTTCAGAGACGAGAGCCTGATTTTTGAAGCCGAAGTTCCAAAGGCGTTTCATGAAACGATAAGTTCCTTCTGCGCCTGAGTCACTCCAAGCTGCGCTCTGATCCGGAGGTCCGGCGAACATTACGAAAGCTCTTGCGGTATCAGCACCAAATTTACCGATAATTGTTGAAGGTTCAACAACGTTATTTTTGGATTTGGACATTTTTTCAATACCGCCGCTGGTGACCGGAAGACCGTCTTCTTTGGAGGTAATGCTGATTGGCTTGCCTTTTGCGTCGTAGCGGATATCCAATTCACTCGGATAGAACCAGCGTTTACTGCCGTCAGGCTGTTGACGGTAGTAGCACTCGGCAGTGAGCATACCTTGAGTAAAGAGTCTCTTAAAGGGCTCATCAAATTTGACCAAGCCCAAATCTCTCATAACCTTGGTCCAGAATCTGGCATACAAAAGGTGAAGTACAGCGTGTTCAATACCACCGATGTACTGATCCATCGGCATCCAGTAATCATTGCGGCTGTCGACCATTGCTGTATCGCAGTCAGGTGAACAATACCGCATGTAATACCAGCTTGAATCGACAAATGTGTCCATAGTATCGGTTTCACGTCTAGCTTCAGCACCGCACTTGGGACAAGTACACTTGAGGAAGGCTTGATCCTTATTGAGAGGATTACCTGAGCCGTCCGGAATAAGATTTTCCGGAAGGATAACCGGCAGATCTTTTTCCGGGACAGGAACTGGGCCGCAATGCGGACAATGGATAATTGGGATGGGAGTACCCCAGTATCTCTGGCGGGAGATTCCCCAGTCGCGTAAGCGGTATTGGACCTGTAATTCTCCAAGGCCCAAAGCCTTGAGATCTGCAGCGACTGCTTCTCTGGCTTGCTCAAAGTTCAGACCATCATATTTGCCGGAGTTGATAAGAGTAATGTTTTCTTTATCAGCGTACCAGTCATGCCAGACTTTGTCATCGTAAGTTCTTCCTTCCTGAGTATTAACAGGGATGATTGGCAGGTTAAATTTCAAAGCGAAAGCAAAGTCACGTTCATCATGAGCAGGTACACCCATGACAGCGCCTTCACCGTATGTCATGAGAACATAGTTACCAACCCAAACTTCAACATCTTTTCCTGTCAACGGATGCTTAATATAGAAACCGGTCGGTACACCTTTCTTTTCCATTGTGGCCATATCAGCTTCAGAAACAGAACCTTTTTGGCATTCCTTAATGAAGGCATCTACAGCCGGATTATCTTTTGCAAGGCGAAGAGCTAACGGATGTTCGGCAGCAACGGCTGCGAACGTGACACCCATAATCGTATCTGGACGAGTGGTATAGACCCTCAGGAGTTTCTTTTCGCCGTCGATTTCATATGGGAATCCGAAATTAAGACCATAGGATTTTCCAATCCAGTGTTCCTGCATGCGGCGGACCTGTTCCGGCCAGCCTTGTAACTTATCAAGATCCTGGAGCAATTCTTCGGCGTATTGAGTAATCCCCAGATAGTAACCCGGGATTTCACGTTTTTCTACAGGTGCTCCGCTTCGCCAACCTTTGCCATCTATAACCTGTTCATTTGCAAGAACTGTCTGATCAACCGGGTCCCAGTTAACAACTTGAGTTTTGCGATAAGCGATGCCTTTTTCAAGCATCTTGAGGAACATCCACTGATTCCATCTGTAGTAATCAGGTTTGCAGGTTGTCACTTCTCTTGACCAGTCAAAAGCGAGACCCAATGGTTCCATTTGAGACTTCATATCAGCGATATTCTGATAAGTCCATTTGGCAGGAGCTACTTTTTTGTTGATAGCTGCATTTTCAGCGGGGAGACCAAATGAATCCCAGCCCATCGGAGTCATGACATTCATACCGCGCATACGGAGATAGCGGTACATAACATCATTTAAGGTGTAATTTCTGACGTGACCCATATGCAACTTACCGCTGGGATAAGGAAGCATGGAGCAGACATAAAATTTAGGTTTTTCTTTTCCTTGGGCATCCAATACATGCTCTACAGCCTTGTAGACATCTTTTGCCCGCCAATGAGCCTGCTGGGTGGACTCAACTTCTGATGGTTCGTAAGTTTCGCGCATTTATATGATCTGTAGTTAACTTATGAAAAATTCCTTCAATTATAGGTTCGATAGCCATTTAATAGGAACTTCGAGGCTAACAAAAGAAGATCAGTCTGATTAGAAACACTTTTTAGAAGATTGAACCGTTCAAAATTGAGCATTTTGAAATACAAAGTTAAAAGAAAAGGACGAATGAAGTGGATAACAAAATCTTTTCCCGTTAGACTTCCCGCCTCTTAAGAAGGAAATAATAAGAATGGCAAGTGATCTTTTAGCAAATTTGAATCCGCAACAAAGGAAGGCAGTTACGCTTCCTGACGTATCGTCCTTAGTTTTGGCCGGCGCAGGTTCAGGAAAGACGAGTGTTTTAATTTCGCGAATCGCCTATTTATTAGAGAACAACATGTGTTCTCCCGGTGAAATCTTTGCTGTGACATTTACAAACAAAGCAGCAAAAGAGATGATGACCCGACTTCAGGCAAGAATGCCTCTCAACACAAGAGCAATGTGGGTTGGTACCTTCCATGGTCTTTGCAACAGACTTCTTCGATTACACCATGAAGCGGCCGGTTTGCCGGCTGCGTTTGCCATTTTAGATATGAGTGATCAGCTTGGTGCTATCAAAAGAATTATGAAGGCCAATAACATCTCTGAAGAAGTTTTACCTGCCAGAAAAATTCAGAACTACATTAATAAGCAGAAAGAAGAAGGACTCAGGGCAAAAGATATCAAGCCCTATGGATTTGGGGAAAGAGAACTTCTCAGAGTTTATGAGATTTATGAAAAAGTACTTGTCAGAGAAGGAGCGACCGACTTTGGAGAACTTATTCTCAGAACTTATGAACTTCTCAAGAATAATGAACCGCTAAGAGAACATTATCAGGCCAGATTTAAATACATTCTTATTGACGAATTTCAGGACACGAACAAACTTCAATATAACTTACTAAAGATCTTGGGCGGTTATGGCAGACAGGACAGAAAACCGAATGCCTTGTTTGCGGTCGGGGATGACGATCAGTCAATTTATGCCTTCCGAGGAGCAAACGTCGGAAACATGAAAGACTTCTTAAGAGATTTCATGATTACAGATCCTATTCGTCTTGAGCAGAATTACCGTTCTCAGGGCAATATTCTGGATGCTGCCAATTACTTAATTTCCAACAATAGAGAAAGATTAGGAAAAAATCTCTGGACTGAAGCAGGAAAAGGCGATCCGATTCGTATCTATAAAGCCGATAATGAAAATGAAGAAGCTGCCTATATTGTTGATACGATTAAAGACTTTGTAAGAAACGGAGAAGATCTCAGACAGATAGCTATTCTTTACCGTTCTAATGCACAATCCCGTGCTCTTGAAACAGAATTAACGAGCCGTGGAGTTAAATACGTTGTCTATGGCGGTTTACGCTTCTACGATCGGGCAGAAATTAAAAATGCTTTGGCCTATTTGCGTTTGGCAGAAAATATTGCGGATGATTCTGCTTTTATGAGAGTAGTCAATACCCCGGCGAGAGGAATTGGAGCAAAAACAGTTGAGACCCTGTTGGATTTAGCAAAAGAAAACAAAATCTCATTGTTTGAAGCGACTTCTTTATTAAAAGGGGCAACCGCTAATAAAGTCCGTGTCTTTACAGACATTATTAATGATATCCGCTCTAAACGATTTAGCTTGCCGTTGACTGCGTTGATCAACTATACCGTCCAACGAAGCGGATTGCAGCAAATGTATGAAGCCGATGAAAACGGACAGGAAAGGTTAGAAAACCTTCAGGAATTAACCTCTTCGGCCGCTGCATTCTTAGATCAGGAAGGATTTAAAAACAATGAAGATTGCGAAAATAACGATAATTTAGGACCATTGACATTGTTTCTATCACAAGCAACTTTGGAAGCAGGGGACAACCAGGCTAAAGCAGGTGAGGAAGCTGTACAGTTAATGACGATTCATGCTTCCAAAGGATTGGAGTTCAACAACGTATTCATTACAGGTCTGGAAAACGGTTTGTTCCCACATGACAAATGCATGAGTGAACCCAAAGAGCTCCAAGAAGAAAGACGTCTGATGTACGTAGCGATCACCAGAGCCAGAAAAAAACTATATCTTACTTATGCAGCTCAGAGATTACTTCATGGCATGTCAAGATATAACGTAAAAAGTTCTTTTCTTGATGAATTGCCAAATACTGCCATTAAATGGCTTTCTCCAAAAGAAGACGATGATGGTTTAGGACAAAATTATTTCAATAATAGTTATAGTTATTCATCAAAAGGATATAAAGACGGTAGAGAGGACTATTTCCAAAATAGAGATTCCTATAGATCTAAACCTGTTCAAAAGTCTGAAAATATTCCGTCCTGGGCTCAATCCATCGGTTTTAGAAAAGAAGAGAAAAAACAAGTAGAAAAAATTAGATCCCAAGTTAAAGATAATGATGGATTTAATATAGGCACCAAGTTATCTCATGAGAGGTTCGGGATGGGGACCATTATTGGAATAGAAGGGCAGGGAGCTGATAAAAAAGTAGTTGTTAAGTTTAATTCTGCCGGTACTAAAACATTGCTTCTGGCTATTGCCAAAAAGAAACTTTCAATAATTTAAATTTTAAATAATTCTAAGAAGGCGTTATACAGACGCCTTTTTTAGTGCAAGAATCATTATAAAAAATTAAATTTGGAACGATGACTACAGTAAATTGGTATATGTCAGAAGATAGGAATAATGAATTTCATTGATTAAAATCGTTTATCTATAAAAAAATTAACAATATTTGAGTGTATAACAGGTATGAATATTAATAGAAATTATCGCAATCAATAAATCGACTTACCGAACTTTAGATTATCCTTTCGATTATTCAACTAACTATATGAAATTACAAGAAATAAATGATTAATCTTTCAAATTTATGATTTTTATATCTGTTATTTTTAATACAGAATATCAGATGTAGTTAATTCGTATTTGTATAGAAACTTATAAATTGGATTATACAAACCCTTAAATAGATAAAATAATTTTTTTTGACTAGATATACGATTATTATTAAGTAATCTCAGCAACATTTAAATAATATCTATTTTTATAATTATAAAAAATTTGATAATTATTACTATAAATAAAAATTTAAAAAAGAAAAATTGTATTTTTGAAATTAACTTAAATATTATTCTATAATTGTATTATTGAGAAAATTATATACTATATTTTTTCAAAGATAATTAAATAAAAAAATATTAATAAAGCTGTTAGATGGATTTAAATTTAATTCAATCTTCCACAATTGCTAATTATCTTTACAAATATTATTATTAAATAATTAAGTAGGTCTTAAATTAAATTGAATAATTCAATTAATAAATATATTTACTATTAAGTAATACTTTAATTATATCGTTTCTGCCAGTAATATCAATAAATAAGAATTTCTTTTTAAAATTATATAGTTAATTAAATTTTGAGTGAATTTATCTTTCTTTTGTTTTGTAGATAATTTAATGTGTTTTTAAATCATTAAATAAGAAGATCTATCTAAATTACAAATTGTGTATGACGTTACAAGACAGAGAAATATGATGAAATATTTACAGGTTTTAGTATAAAAAAAGCCGAAGAATAGCGAGTAAATAATAAATCAGTGCTCAAAAAAATTAATCTAAAATTTTCTTTACTCTTCCCGGAGTTCCTTTTTGATATAACGGGACGAAGGGGTCAATGTCATGTTTAAATGGCTGGAACAAATATTCTTTACTTTCCAATAATTCGATCAACCGTTTATGGAAAAAAATCTTATCTCTTCCGTCTTCAATTCTTTCAAGAATGTCTGCTCTTGTGAGATCGTTTAATATGTGACTGGCAACTTGTCTTCTTGTGCCTGTCATACTAGAGAATTCTCCGGTACGACTGGCCGGGCATTCAAAAATTGCCGGTAAAAAAGCAGTATGTGAAACCAATCCGATTTCTTCTAAATAATTTTTACTTTGAAAATATAAACGTTCTATCGACCGGATTAAATCCAAAGAAAAATTAACGGCTCTTGTTAAATTATTCAGGGCATACTTCAAGTACGGACTCCATTGACGAGTTCTAAGTCCGAATAGTCTTTCCTCGATGCCAAAATGTGCATTCGTATTCAATGCCTTGCCAAGCTGAATACAGGGATAGGGACAATTTATCCCGCGTTGCATTAAGCCCAACTGATAAAGAATCTGACTAGTTCTCTCGTTATGCTTATTTAATGGAGATAGAGCCACAAAAAATAAAACCGTCAGGATCAGATGGACATACGGATCCATATCCGACTGGTCTTTTGAATACATCTCCCAGCTAGCTATCTGTTTTTTGAGCTTTGTTCCGAACATAATTTCTTCTTCAGGAAGAAATAGTTTTTCACTTAGGGGATCCTCACTGGATCTCCAGGCGATTCTATCCTGAATAAAAAAATTCGCTATATCAACAATTGTTTTTGAAGATAAGTAAGTGGCTCCTGCCGACGGACCTAACTGAATACATGCATTGACATAGTTTTCCATGCGAAGCATGTCTGTGTTCGAAGGAGTTGGAACGATAGTCGAATAAAAATAATCCTTGAGGGGGATTGCCGTTTCTCTTTTACCGATTTGTTCTTTTGCTTCAACGATTGCCATGAGTTTTCCCATGGTTAAAGGAAAAGGGCTGGTAGCAAAAACTTCGCGGAATTCACTTATTCCTCTTGCCAGAGTCAGGCAAGATTTGAGAACAGGAATATCCTCCAGACGTTCAGAGTCTCTTGGAGGAGGAAGGCTAATAGTGCCCTGTGAAGCGGCTTGTCTTAATCCCTGCAGTTCCATCTTAAAAGCTCAATAAAAGATTTCGTGATCTTAAACGATCTCCTCTGTATAAGGAGTAACACTGATAAAGATTATTTAATATTTCAAAGTATGTGTTGAACTTCAAAACGTTATCTCTGAAAAATCAAAATATTCAAATAAACAAGCAGTTGCATAAAGGAAATAAAAAAGCAGTGATTTACCTTAGTGGTATATTAATTTTACAATTCTAAGTAAAAATCCTAGATCAAATGTTGTTAGAATGTGCGCCGTTAACTAGCTTATTCAACTTTATCGGATACTGAAATGATTTCTCATATTCATAGAACTCACAAAAGTACAAGATTGTTATCCAAGGAACACTCACAAGCTTTAAGTCTGAATAGAAGACGTTGTTTATATCAGTTAGGAATTCTTAAGCACAAGACAATTACTGATTCCCGTTTAGTTGATTCTCAAGCCCAAAAGCGGGTTAATTAATGGATTATTTGGAAGGGCGGCAAGCTCATTTTTTGAGTGAACTTATTTTTGATTAATTTTTTGGCCCTTCTGTGAAAAATAGAAGCCCGGTGGATTTATCCTCGGAGGTTTTCAATCGGGCTTAGGCAATGTTATATCGCTACGAGCTGTTCTGAAGAGGAAAGAAAAGGCGCCAAAAGCGCCTCTATCATTTTTTGGTGTCCCGTTATAGCGGGTATGGGACGATTTTGAAATCTTCAGCAGTTTTGCCTTGGAGTTCGGCTTTCTGTAACCAATTTGGCTTTCTTCCTCTGCCGGCCCAAGTTTCTCCTTCAGGTCCAATATATTTAGGAGGCAAGGTTGTAGCCTTCTTCGAGAACTTCTTCATACCAAGTTCCTGAGGTGTAAATCCGTACTCTTTTACAAATTCACGACAAATATTCAAAGCATCTTCACGTGCCTTTTTAGTTGCCTCTTCAATTTGTTTATTTAAAGCATCACGTTGAGCTTTCAGATTATGAATTTCAGCAAGTTGAGGTTCCATTGTTTTTCAGCAAGTTAGAAAATTTATCGATAATGTTATATTAACATTATAAAACCTATTTTTTAAATATTACATTGTTATTATTTTCTTTAATAAAAAAATTATTATGTTTTAAGAAAATAAAGTTTTCTAAAAAGCAGTGTCCTCTAATTAAGTACCTCAACTTTTTCTTTCCTTAAACAAGCGTAGTATTTGTCCATTATTAAAGAATTAATAGTCTGAATCGATATGAAAACAATCCTTTTGATTGATGCATCTCATTTTTTATTCCGAGCCTTTTATGCTTTACCGCCTTTAAATACATCTACGGGTCATCCGACCGGTGCTACACGCGGTTTTCTTTCAATGCTAAGGGCACTACGAAGAGATGTTCCGACTGAGTATGTTGCTTGTGTCTTTGATCCGAAAGGACCGACATTCAGATCTGAGATATACCCGGACTATAAAGCAAACCGAGAAGAAACGCCTCAAGATTTGAAGACCCAAATACCTGATGTTTTTGAAGCTGTCCGCAAGCTCGGTATTCCTTTAATCCAGGTTGACGGTATTGAAGCAGATGACACCATCGGAACAATTGCCAAAAGGGCAGAAGAGGAAGGGTTTAACGTTGTCATTGCGACCGGAGACAAAGATTATGCTCAGCTAGTTACCAGGAATGTTGTTTTAATCAACACGATGGGCTCCGATAATACCTGGCTGGATATCGAAGGTGTTAAACAAAAATTTGGAGTTTTTCCGAATCAGATTATTGATTATCTGGCGCTCATGGGCGACAAAATTGACAATGTGCCGGGAGTTCCGAAATGCGGACCAAAAACAGCCGCCGGCTGGTTGGATAAATACGGCACATTGGAAGAATTAATTGAAAAATCTGACACGGTAAAAGGCAAGATTGGTGAAAATCTAAGGTCTTCTTTAGCATTTCTTCCGGTTGCTAAGAGCTTGGTAACGATCAAAACGGATGCCGATATCTCTTCTCAAGTTACGGCTCTGGATGATTTAAAAGTTAAACCTTTTGATGCTAAGGAACTGAAAGACTTTTACCAGAAGGTCGAATTTAGATCCTGGGCAAAAGAGCTCGATACTCCTGCAGAGAGAAAGAAGACACCTTCAAAACCTGAAAACGAAGAAGCAGATTTATTCAGTGATGCATACTCAGAAGAACCGAAAGAAGAAGTTAAGATTGCTGAATTTATTCATGAAATCATTCAAACACCGGATGAAGCAGTAAAACTGCTGAAAGAACTAAAATTTAGAGCATCCTCAGGACAAGTTGCTTCTCTTTATGTTCTTCCCAGTGGAAATGAACAGCAGGAAATGGAACCGGTGGGCGTTGCTTTCGGCTTTTCAGACGGTAAAAACTTTTATGTCCCCGTCTCGCAAGATTGGTTATCTCCGGTTGGACTTACCCAGGATGAATTAAGAAAAAATTTCAGTTCATATTTTGAAGACGGAAGTATTCCTAAAAACTGTTATGACGCTAAATTTATTTCGCATGTATTAGCGAACGCCGGTATATCGCTACAAGGTATTGTTGATGATGTGCTCTTACAGAATTATGTTCTGGAATCCCATCAATCGCATTATTTAGAAAAGTTAGCTCATAACTGGTTGAAGTATGAACTACAAAATGACGAGGCGATTTTAGGAAAAGGCGTTAAAAAGAAATCTTTCAATCAGATAGATGTGTTGGAAGCCGCAAAATACGCGACGCATCATTCACATGTTATCGCTCATCTTGTTCCATTGTTTAATGGCATACTTGAGAAGGATGAAGGACTAAAGCATATCTATAAAAACATTGAGATGCCGACGGAAAAAGTTCTGTTTACCATGGAACAAAACGGGGTACTTATCGATAGAGAATTGTTATTTAATCAGACTGTAGAACTACAGAAAAAAGCCAGCGAATTACTTGAAAAAGCAGAAAAAATTAGCGGAGAGAAATTCAATTTAGCCAGTCCGAAAAAACTTGGTGAAATTCTATTCGATAAGATGGGAGCAACCCTTGACGGAAAAGCGCCCAAGAAAACAGCAACCGGAAATTATTCAACCAGTGAAGAAGTTTTGTCTGAATTAGCTCTTGATTATCCTTTAGCCAAAATTGCTTTGGAGTATCGAGCCATAACGAAATTAGTTTCAACCTACACGGAAAAGCTACCGACACAGATTAGCCAAAAAGACGGAAGGGTTCATACCACGTTTGAACAAGCGGTCGCTGTTACCGGCCGGCTGTCATCGACTAATCCAAATCTGCAGAATATTCCGGTTAGAACTGAAGAAGGGCGGCGGGTAAGAGAAGCATTCATTGCAGCCCCCGGAAAGAAAATTATCAGTGCCGATTATTCTCAGATTGAACTGAGAATCATGGCTCATTTATCCAAAGATAAAGGCTTTACAGAAGCATTTAAGGCAGGTAAAGATATTCATAGGGCAACAGCAGCAGAGGTCTTTTCTGTTCCACAGGATGAGGTTACTGCCGATCAAAGACGAATTGCCAAGGTTATTAATTTTGGTCTGATTTACGGGATGAGTGCTTTCGGATTAGCCAGAAACTTAGGTATTGACCGTCAGGACGCAAAAAACTATATCGCCAAATATTTCGAAAGGTATCCCGGCGTCAAAGATTACATGGAAACTACAAGAGAAGATGCCAATAAAGCGGGTTATGTAAAGACTGTTTTTGGAAGAAGACTGACCATACCGGAACTTCGTGCGTCGGGAGCCAGGAAAGCCGCCGCTGAAAGAGCAGCAATTAATGCTCCTATGCAGGGTACTGCTGCTGATTTAATTAAGATGTCTATGATTGCAGTACAAAACTGGCTGGAAAGAGAAAAATTGGCAAGCAAGCTGATCCTTCAGGTTCATGATGAATTAATTTTGGAGGTTCCTGAAGAAGAAGTGGCTGTTGTCTTAGAACAGCTACCGAAGATCATGGATTCAGTGGCGGTTCTTGATGTTCCTTTGATTGCTGAAGTAGGCGTGGGCGATAACTGGGAAGCCGCGCACTAACCACTAACAAAGTAGGCGCCAAAGGCGCCTACTTTGAAGAAATATCAAGCGGTTAGCTGCAAGAGCCGGAACGTTCCGGTTCTAATTTACCAATTTCTTTGCGGTTCTCATCGAACAGGATGATGTACTTGCCGTCTTTCTTAGCAAATTTTGTCTTGTTCAAAATGGAGGTAAAGGCTTCTTCCAAATCCATGTATTGTTTGGCGCATAACTTTCTTGTCATACCCATATTTACGAATTCAAGTTTGTCATTTTCGCCAATAACGTAGCTGCCGAATAAACTGTTGCATCCCGGCTCAGAATTGAGTGTGCCATCTTTCTTAAATGAGATGGTTGCAGGAATTTCACAGGAAGGTACCGAGTCAGTGGCAGGCATCCAGGAAGGAGAGGATGTCAGATCTTCTGTGGTGACAGCGTGTGACATGGCAGAAAAAGCAACCAGTGAGAACCCAAGTAAAAATTTATGCATGAAAACCTCAAAAAATAAAAATAATCTGATTAAACGTAACAGTCTTCAGTTCCGAAGACAGATTTCCAAATTGGCCAGAGAGTGCAATAAGACCAGCAGGTCATCACCAGTCCCCAGATAACGACGAGAATAGAGTCGGCACCGATAATGGCACCTAATGCGCTAAGAGCCGTTGTACCTAAAATAGCAATGGAAACCAATAAAAGTCCTAAAACGATGAATGCTCCTGCATTTTTAATGCAGACAAACAAACTGAAGAAAAAAGCTTTACTTAGAGGCATCTTTTTCCAGGCGATGAGCATGGGAGAGAAGCAGGTAACACACAACAAAGCGGTGTAAAGGACAAAACCGAAGATGAGACCTGCCCAGGGAATATTGGCTGCTACCATATCCGGGACAATTTCGCCTTGCTTGTTGAACATTTTTGCGAAAGAGTCTGCTGACAACAAGTTAAAGATATACCCGATCAAAATTACGCAAATACCGTAAATCAAACCAAGTATAAGAAGCTTGCTACGAACAGACCTGTTTTTCCAGCCTTCTCCATAGCATGAAAAAATCGTGGGTATGGAGTTATTTAAACTTATATCGCGCCCGCAAGAGACGATAGCCATGGCACCAAACGGTGTGACAAGAGCAGTCAAAATGACGTCCAGATAGGGAATATGAAGTAATGCCCCGGGAAGACCGGCCACAAGCATTAAGAGTAAGTAAAAAGCGACGATACCGCTTGAGGCAATCGGAGCTTTTTTCATAATATTGAAGCCTTCTTTCAACCAGAGCAATCCTGTGGAAGCGGGAAGGTTGTAATTGTTCATATATTCATTCAATAGAAAAGATTAACGTGATTGTAGTGTTAGTCGGCTGTATGGATGATTAAAGTCAGAAGAAAATGAGTAACAAAAAACAAGTTTGCCGACGAAAGAATTATTAAATCTCTTTGCTGAGGAGAAACTTCAGGTTTGTCAAATCAAACAATAATACCGTCAGATCTAACTCCACACAGACTCAAAGAAATATGAGAAGTTTCTTCTCTAATGATCTTTTAGCCTAAGAATTGTACGACGAAATAAGAAAGTCCTGTTCATCGATTGGTGTCCAGGACTTTTATTTTCTAAGAATAGGAGTTCAAAGCAAATTCATGCTTTTAGAATTTTGGAAACAGGTTCTCCTCTTTTGGTTTTAGTGTCTTGAGGAATTCAACAGCCTGATCTCTTTTACCTCCCATTAATGTGATTTGGGAAAGGTTTTTACCATTACCGGCGAAATAAACGTCGGTTTTCATACGTTTATTTTTTGATACGGTTTCCAGTAAATAGGCGTCGGAACCTTCTAACTTCTTAGGTCCGGAGACTGTCATACCGTTCTTTTTGTACTGTCCGGCGACATTTTCTGCAACATCTTTAGCAGAAATGTTTCCCGGTATCACAATGATGGAAATCATTGTGCCGGCGCTTTTACTATAAATGAAGGTGCCGGAGGTTCCGGGAGGGACAGCCTGAGGCATCGATTTCTGCTCCCAGCCGTTGACAGCATCAATTGAAAAATAAGGATTAGAAATCATTTTTGCACTTGCTACAGACATGGTCAAAGCCATTGACAGGCAAGCAACGCTAAGGATCTGAGATATTTTCATTTTTGTTTATGAAGTGTTAGGTTAAAAACAGCTTAATTTTAAACCCACGGTAAATTCTCGGGAGAAGAGTTTCTTCGTAGTTTCAAGATTCTTTCAAAATGAGCCGGATCGTGCGGTTTTAACATTGAAGCTTCTCTTGGTAAGTAAAAGTCATACAATCTTGAAACCCAGAAACGCAAAGCTGCGGCTGAGAGCATGTCCTGCCACATCTCTTTATCCTGCTCTGTAAACTTTTTGACTGAGTTATAACCCTCGAGGAAAGATTTTGCTTCTTCCGGCTTAAATTCGCCTGTCTCCAAGTTCACAGCCCAGTCATTTAGTGTAACTGCCACATCGTAAAGAAAAGGAGCATGGCAGGCGAAATAAAAGTCGATGACTCCTCCAATCTTCTGTTGATCTCCATCGACCTCTATTAATGAATTATTTCTAAACAAATCAGCATGGACAGCTCCTTTTTCCATATTGTTATAGGCATCTGTCTTCATGAGATTTTCTTGTCTCTTTACTTCAGCGTCCAAATATTGGAATAAGTCTTGCGGGACATAAGGTTTAAGCAATGGTAGAGATTCAAGCCAAAATTGGAGACCTTTTGTATTCTCCTGAACAAGCGGAAAATCTCTGACGGCTAAATGCATTTTGGCTAAGAGCTCTCCCATTTGACGACAGGCATCAGCATTGGGCTGCTCTACATATTGGCCGGGAATACAAGGAGCAATGCTTGCCGGCTTACCTGCAATTTTGCTGAAAAGTTTTCCGTCGTTATCTGCAATAGGGCCGCTTACCGGCAATCCTTTATCCAGGAGGTGTTTCTGAAGTTCCAAGTAATATGGAACCTGCTGTTCATTTAATCTCTCAAAAATCGTTAATACATACCTTCCGGTCGTTGTATTAACGTAAAAATTAGAATTTTCAATTCCTGAAAGAATTCCTTTGAAATCAAGCAATTCTCCTAGGTTATAGGCGGAAAGAAACTTTTCAAGTGTTTGGGTAGTCAAAGGAGTAAAAACAGCCATCTCTTCTTAGAATCCAAAGTTAATAAATTTAGGGACACTCATCGTATTATCTCCGCTCGTTCCGTTCTTAGACTGGTTAGACGGAGCTTCTCTTTTCATTGTATAGGGTATCTGAGTGCTCATCGGAGTGACTTTTACTTCTGTCACGACATTATTGTTGTTGACGGTTTCCTCAATTTTCGTTTTTGGCCAGAATTGAGGGTCCTTAGAACGAACTTTTGCGGCCTCAATGTCTCGTTTGGCCTGTGCAAGTTCTTCTTCGGTGACGGAATCAGTCTTTTTAGCGACGATTTTGCTAACTTTCTTAGGAGGAGTTCCTCCGCTGATATTGTCCTGAGTTCCGAATGCAGGGGGAGTATCTACGTCAGGCGCAGCTATTGCGAGTGTCGAGATGCCTAAAGCGAGGGTAAGAGTAAGTATTGTTTTTGTCATGATTGTGCTCTTTATATAGAACTTATATAGGAAGTGTAACCAAATTTTGTTAGAAAATGGTCTTAATTACACCTATTCTGTGACCGCAAGAAAGACGGAAAGAAGCTCTTTTATGAAAAAAATTTTGGAAGACTTTAAAAATTCAAGTGAATTTTCGTTGTAAATTACGCATTACATTAAAAAACTACTACCTTAATAACCCGTTGATTTAAAGACCAAATAAATTCCGAGGAAACTTGATGCCAACACTAACTTCAAGCCAGATAGTAGACGCTACTGTAGCGATGGGCACATCTAAAGCAAAACAAAATACACCATCTAGAATCGCAAATACTTTTTTAGCAGGCATGTACATTGCCATTGGCGGATTCCTGGCAATCAGAGTGGGACTGGTATTACCTTGGGAGAGTTGGGGAGCGATTGGAAAACTTGTTTTTGGAGCCGTTTTCCCTCTGGGGCTGATGTTGGTTGTTTTATGCGGCGCTGATTTGTTTACCGGAAGTTGTATGACTCTAACTACCGCCCAAATGAGAGGGCAAATTTCAGTCAAACAATCTTTATGTGCCGGTATTTGGGCCTGGTGCGGTAATTTTGCCGGAGCTTTTTTTGTTGCTTATGTTATAGCTTTTTCTTCCGGATTAATTTTTGAGAGTGCGGGAGGAACGCTTCCTTGGGCCAAAGCGATTGTCGGTTTAACGAATACCAAGTGTTCATTGGATTGGATGACTGCCTTCATCAGAGGGGTAGGATGTAACTGGCTGGTTTGTCTGGCTGTATTTGCAGCGGCAGCCAGTACAGAAGTTTCAGGCAAAATTATTGCTCTATGGTTTCCGACCATGGCTTTCGTTGCCTTAGGTATGGAACACTGTATTGCTAATATGTTTTTCATTCCCCTGGGAATTTTGACCGGTTCTGATTCTCGATATACAGCACTAGTTAATACCGGGGATGCGGTTGCCCTGAATGTAGGATGGAGCGACTTTTTTATCTCCAATCTGGTTCCTGTAACGTTAGGAAATATAGTGGGAGGCGCCGTTTTGGTCGGAATGCTTTATTTGATGGCAAACAATAAATCCAAACAACATTGACCGACCGAATAACGATTATGGAAACCTATGGGTAAATAATATCTCTTATTGCAGGGTAGGCTAAGGCGGCACATTTTCGTCCTTCCTCGATAACTTCAGCAGCCCGGTATGTTTCCAATAGACCAACTCTAGCCAGTCGCGGTTGAAGAATAACTTCAGGAGGGTCCCCGGCCAAACGGGTTTTAGTTATTCTGTCCTGAGCGATATTGATAGAAGAAGCAATGGTTTCAAAAAAATCAGGCGGTTCAGGTTCATTAGATTGTGATTTTTCTCGCTTTAATTTAGCCGGAAGATACTTCTTTGCTTTTTCAAATAATCTATAAACTTCGCCCTCTCTTCTGTGCGTCTCATGGAGATTTGTCCGATTCCTAATCAAAAGATCGCTATTTAGATTTACGGCAATAACGACATCGGCTCCTAAAGCACGACACAATGAAACGGGTACAGGGTTGACAATACCTCCATCGATGCACCACTTACCGTCTTTGTTGAGGACAGGAGGAAAGACTCCCGGCATAGCCATCGAGGGCCAAACAGAATCAAAGACCGGTCCTTTGGTTATCCAAAGTTCCTTACCGGCGTTTAAATCACACGTTACTGTTCCAAAAGGAATTTTCGCATCCTCAATATTTTTCTTTCTTGGGATACCGCTTTTAACCAGGAACATTTGCATATGTCTTGTATTTATCCAGCCGTCAAAGGAAAAGCTGGGATTAAAGAATGCAGTCCAATTTAACCGGTTGATATTCAATGCTTCTTTTTTTAACCGGTGAAGATTCCCGCAAGCAAAAGAGGCACCGACAATTGCTCCGATGGAGCATCCGGCAACGACATCTATTTTTATTCCTTTTTCAAGAAGGTATTCCAGAATTCCAATGTGAGCAAATCCTCTGGCAGATCCGCTTCCTAAAGCAACTCCTATTTTCATGGTCAACCTCTTTGTTTTTTCTTGATTGTATCTTTATCTTGCCGTCTTCCTTTAAGACTTGAAGCTCTATTTAGGCTATATCAAAAGAAGAACATTGAATTTTGACAAATACTGACAACGGAAAAATTTAACCTGAAATACTATAGTGTTTTGAGGGTGCAAGGCGGATAAAATTGTGTGGAGGATTAGGAATAAAATTTTCCTCGATTATTCAAGAATACTTTTTTGTGGGAAAGTGTAAGCTTTCATTTAGCGTATTGTCTAGAGAAAGAAAATTCTATAGTAAACGACAAAATTAATTGTGAATATGGTATAATGCTCTTCAATAGGCGAGTGTTTCGGTAATGAGACAATGGCTACCTAAGGGTAGTAAGCCTAGAATCTTATCTCCGCCATCCCGGCATAAAGTCGCAAATAGCGGTTTTGTATTTCCAGGAACTGGAGAGCTGATAATCAATAAGTCAGAAGTTTTTAACTACGAAGCCGTTATTGCCTCTTTACGGGAATCCCTGAGAAAAGTATGTCTTCCGGAGAATCGAAAAGTTGCCTTAATTCTTGATAATGTACCTTGGTACAAAAAGGCCTTCAGACTAATTGAGACTGAAGCGCTGCCGGAGTATGCAGATATTCGCGAAAAACTCACGATCATATGCCTGCCACCTTATTCTCTGGATTTGAATCTAATTGAGCAGTGTTGGCGAGTAACACGCAGAGAAGTAACGCATAATGGCTACTTCTCCGATTTACAGACTATGGATGGAGCGTTGAACAAATATTTTGAGGAGTTTAGGTCGCCGAATGAAAAATTTAGAAGCCTCTGCAGCTTTATCCACAAATAGTTTTGTCGCTTACTATATAATTGATCAAATAGATGGTTTGACTCAGAGGATGTGTCACCTTTTCTCTGAGTTCTTCTAATTATCTAGTTCCTAGACTCTCCATCAGTATTTCCATTGACTTCTTTTGAGAAAATATGCTAACAATATATGTAAACATTATTTGTATATTTCTCTTATTTATAAAATAACCATTGGTGAAAAAGAAAGCAAAAAATTTAACCAGATTTCAGTTGATAGAGTCACTCATGCATCGAGGTGCAGTCCGTTAATAAGGAAGGACAAAAAGGATGCATGAGTGAAAAACGGTTAAATCATGTTTGCGGGAACTACATACTTCTCAAATTCTTCTGGTGTACATAACTGCAGTGAGACTGCGGCTTCTTTTAGAGAAATATCCTCTGCGAATGCCTTCTTTGCTACTTTAGCGGCATTTTCATAACCAACTAATGGTGATAAAGCTGTCACGAGCATTAAAGATCGTTCCATGTAGTCATGCAATTTCTTTTCATTAGCAGTTATACCTTCAACACATCTAGTAGAGAAAGAAATCATACTATCTGAAAGAAGGCGGATACTTTGGGTGAGGTTATAAGCAATAACTGGCATAAACACATTTAATTCAAAGTTACCTTGGGAAGCTGCAAAGCCGACAGTGCAGTCGTTCCCCATCACTTGAACGGCAACCATGGTTACGGATTCACACTGTGTAGGATTGACTTTTCCGGGCATAATAGAAGAACCGGGCTCATTAGCTGGTAAGTTAATTTCCCCAAGACCACACCTTGGCCCTGAAGCGAGCCAACGGATATCGTTGGCAATCTTCATTAGATCAGCCGCCAAGGCTTTTAAAGCTCCGCTCAAGAAAACAACAGCGTCTTTGGATGTTAAAGAATGGAACTTGTTTGGCGCGCTCTTAAAAGTGCACCCAGTTATTGCCGATAACTCCGCGCAGACTCTTTCTCCAAATTCCTTTGGAGCATTGATTCCTGTTCCTACGGCGGTACCGCCAATTGCAAGTTCTGAGCAAAATTCGTTTGCGACAATAATTTGCTGTTTTGTATGCTCAAGCATAGAAGCATAGCCTGAAAATTCTTGTCCTAAAGTGATCGGGGTTGCATCTTGAAGATGGGTTCTTCCACTTTTTATTAGATGTTTAAATTCCGAGGCCTTTCTTTCTAAAGCACCTTGTAATTTTGAAATAGCGGGAAGAAGTTGAGATGAAACTTCTAGGACACACATAATGTGGAGTGCCGAAGGAAAGGTGTCATTTGAAGATTGACTCATATTGACATGATCATTTGGATGTACTAAACGTTCTTCAATAATTTGTGCTTTATTGCGGAATGAGCCATTAAGTATTTCAGTTGCTTTGTGCGCCAATACTTCATTGGTATTCATATTGGATTGTGTACCGGATCCTGTTTGCCAAACCGCTAGGGGAAAATGTTCGACTAAGTCTCCGCTGAGAAACTCATTGCAGGCCGTGACGATAGCATCTCCTTTTAACTTGTCAAGCTTGCCATAGGACATATTTGCAATGGCGCAAGCTTTTTTCAATAAGAGAAATGCATTGATAATTTCCGTTGGCATTTTTTCAGTGCCAATGGGAAAGTTCATTAGACTTCGTTGTGTTTGAGCTCCCCAATATTTATCGTCAACTACTTCTATTTCTCCGATTGAGTCGTGTTCTAAACGGAATTTCATTATTTATTTCCTTCTTACTTGGATATCAATCTTCTTTTTTGTTCAAGATCGATAAAAACTTTGTTTGTTTTGTATTTAAGATTGCAGGTTGTTTCCTTATCCCTTCAAATGAAACCAGGAAGGAATGAAGTTTAGAAACGTTATCCTTAAAAGCTTTTTCCCGAGAAGAGAAAAAGCGTCGTTTCATTCCAGACATGAGGTTATCTGCATAACTGCAGCTGGTAAACTTATAAACGCTCTCGTTTTTTTCTGGTCCTAGTATTTTGTACGAAACTTCAAGAACGGTTTTATAGCTCCTTTCATTTTTTTTTGATTCTATTTTTTCAATAGTTGCAGAAATAATTTTGGTGTTGGTTAACTTTGTCGGTAGTTCTTGCCTAAGGATTTCATTAGATAGAGTGGATATGTTTATCGTTTTTAATTTAGACGAATTAAGACCAATATCTGAGTTATCTTGTTCTTCAGCAACTGAATCAACTTTTATAGGGAAAGAATGGAGAGTTTTATAAGAAGGTTCTAGACTCTCCTTTCCAATGTCAGCCGAAAAATAAATAACAAAGTAACTGAAAAATAAAATACTTATTCCTATGAGCATTCCTTTCATGATTTACCAATTAGAGCTTTGTGCTGAGCACAAAGCTCTTGTCACAGATTGTGGGTTACAGTGAAGTGAACATTCCTAACATTGACCACCAGGGTACGCCAACGATGGCGAATACTACGTAGGAAAGTAGAGTGTAGAATAAGCCAATAGACCACCATGTCTTAACAGAAACATAGTTAGCTCCGAAAAGAACTGGACCTGCAGCATTAGCGTAGTGGGTGACTAATGCTCCCATCACTCCACAGGTTGTGAAGACGAGGAACATATCCCATTGAGGGAGCCCTGCCGCAAGACCAATAGTGAATTGGACCGGTAAAACCGAGGCCATGTATGCACCGCAAGAGACAAACAAATAACGGCAGGAAGTACCCAATGCAACCATAGTGAGTAACAAACCTATATGACTGAAACTACTGAAGTCCACATAAGTCTGGAGAAGTTTAGCCATCCACATGAAAAAGCCGAATTTGTTTAATGCAGTGGCCATCCCTAAAATACCGCCATACCAAGTTAATGTTGTCCAAATCTGTCCGTTCCTGGCTACATCTTGCCACTTCAAAACACCGGTAATAAGAGCCAGAGCGATAAACCCAAGGACTACAGAGGTTGAATTTATTTTGGTAAGTGAGGAAGTTGCCCAAGCCACGATTGCCAGAACGAAAAGACCAAGAAGAATCTTTTCTTTGTTAGACATAGGTCCAATAGAGTCTAAACCTTTTTGGGCAATTGCAATGTTATCGATTTTTTGAATCGATGGTGGAAAAATCTTATAAATAACAATAGGTGCTGCTAGGAGCATGATACCTGCCGGAACAATGAATGCGGAAGTCCATTGAATCCAAGAAATTTGCAGGCCCAACAGCTGATCTGCAAAGGTCCAAGCAACGGTGTTGGCAGCATAACCTGTAAGGAAGGTAAGGCCAGTGCACATTGTAATGATGTAAAGCAACTGGGCCAGATAAGCACCTATACCTCTGGGATTCTTCTCTGGGTAAGAATCTAGAGCTTCTGCAATAGAACGGAAAATCGGCCAAATGATGCCGCCGGTTCGAGCAGCGTTAGATGGAGTTACAGGCGCAATGATAAAATCTGAGAATGCAGCCGCATACCCTAAACCTAGAGATGTTCTACCGAAGGCACGGATAAGAAGGTATGCAATTCTTTTTCCTAGGTTTGTGTCACGGAAAGCCTGAGCAATGAAGTAAGCACCAGTCACTAACCATACCATACCGATAGAGAAGCCCGAAAGAGCAACACTTAAGCCATTCATAGTAACTGCATAGAGTCCCAAGAAGATCATAAGAATCGGGGCTTCTCCCATAGGTCTGAGCATGATAGCCATAATGGTACCGATATAAAATGGGAAAAGTTGCCATGCTTTTGGGTTCATGCCTTGTGGGACATCAACCAAGAGTAATAGCATTGGGACGAAGCACACGGCAAACCGTAGCCATTTTTCTTTAGTCATATTTTCACCTTATAAGAAGAGAACGCCGGTTCTCTCCTTTCCTTGGAATTTGTTTTAATAGGATGTTTGAAAGCTGGAGTTAATTTCTTCGAAAAGTTCCGAAATGTTTTTTTGCAATTCGAAGTGCTTACAGATTTCAATAACTTTGTCTTGGGTTTTGTTTGTTATATAGCCAGCTGTTAGGGTTCTAAATTTTGTTTCTACAACATCCCAATCCAATCCATTTTCTGGGTCACCTTTCGGGCACCAAACTTGAGAAACGAGTTTTTCTCCGTCATCTGTTTCAGCTTCAATGCGATGAGGCCAGTTAAGGGGCACTACCTTATTGAGATCTTCATCGATTATTACTTCTATGAGTTTTTCCAGCTCTCTCACCTTTTCATCGGCAACAGATTCGTTTGAAAAATCTTTTTCCGATGGAGCCCCTCTGAGGATTGAAGAAGCAACGCAGTAAGTAGTGCTGAATTTTGCTTCTCTTTCATCCTTAGGAGAGCGTTTCCCGGCCACTTGCTGAGCAGTAGAATAAGAAAAAAGTTTGATTGAAGATAATTTTCTTCCCTTTAACTTTTCTCTTAAATCAAGTGAAGCATCAATTGCGGAGTGTGTATGCCTGCAGCAGGGGTAGGGTTTGAAAGATACATTGCCTGTACGCCAGACCTTGAAAAAGTCACGGAAGTTTTCTCCAGTTACGTCTTGTCGAGCATACCCTTTAAAAAAACCTTGACTTCCTTCAAGTATATAGGTCGCCCCAGAGAAACCTTCTTTAGCAAGAAGTGCAACATAAACTCCACTTCCTGCAGCATGCGCCGTATGCAAGAATTTACTCATAGCACCGTCTTGTAGGAATTGCCAAAGACCACTGGAAAGTGTTCCTGCATTTCCTAAAGCCCAAGCCATTTTTTTTTCCTCCAGTCCGAGAATTTTTGCTGCAGCAATAGCTGAGCCAAAAACTCCTGTAGTTGAAGTTGTATGAAAAACCTTGTAATGGTTTGGGGTAATCGTCGTACCGATTCGCAACATTACTTCAAAACCTGCAGTTATCGCAGTCAAGACACTCTTTCCATCGCTTCCGTTCCAGGATGCGACAGCGAGAGTAGCAGGAATAATAACGGTCGCAGGATGAGAAATACTGTCTTTATCGACATCATCCATCTCCAGGATATGACCAAAATATGCATTGCAAGAGGCCGATAGAACCATGTTGTTGGATTCCATACCGATGATTTCGGATTGTTTAGTGCCGCCAAGCATTTCTGAAACTGCTTTTATTGGTTGAGACGCTGGACTTGCGCTTCCTCCAATAGCACACCCTATCCAATCAAGAAGATCTTTTTTTACAAAGTCAATAATCGGTCCAGGTATGTCTTCAAAGTTTAGTTCTGAGGCAAATTTGCTTGTAGCAATGGAGGGTGAGAAATCCGGATTCATTTTTAAATCCTCCTTTATTTTTTACTCAGAATTTCTTTTGCTATTTCTCTGGCTTTTTGTTTCACACTGTTGTAGCGGGAATTGCCTTTGGAATCCATTGTTACGACGAAGGGACCAAAATTTTCTGCTCTTAATACCCACATTGCTTCAGGCATTCCGTTTTCATACCAATGAACATTGAGCACGTCTTTTATGCCAGCGGCTAGTACAACTGCACACCCAGGAGCTGCTTGTAAATACGCTTGTTTATAAGTTTGAAAGGCTTTGAGGCTGTCCTCTCCCATCCCACCTTTTCCTATGATTAGCTTGACTCCCATTTTTCCCATGAAGTCAGCATGAGGTTCCATTCGAATGCTAGTTGTTGGTCCAATAACACGTAGTTTCCATTCATCAGCTTCGTTTTTTTTCATGACAGGACCCGCATGAAAAATAGCTCCTCCTTCGATTTTTTCAGGAAGAGGTTTCCCACTTTCAACAAGTTCTCTCATCTGAAGATGGGCCATATCTCTTGCGGTGCAAACTGTACCTTTGATATATACAGTATCGCCAACTTCTAATTTTTCTACGTCTTCGTTTGTTGCAGGAAGATTTATTGTGTATACAGCCATATTCTTACTCCACTTGGAACAGTTTTTCTCTTCTGCCATCGCGGTAAATGCGGATGCCAAATCTTCTAGCAACCCAGCAATGGAAGTTAATAGTTACAGGACAGATAGCGGTATGTGTCGCGGCATATGCAACTTTCACTGCTAAACAGGTGGTGTCGCCGCCTACTCCTGCAGGGCCGATCTTCAAGTTGTTGATATCTTCCAGAAGTTCTCTTTCGAGATCGGCCAGTAGGGGATCTGGGTTAACATCACGCCAGTCACGAGTACTTATAGCTTCTCGACTCAGTTTGGAGGCAATGTCCATCTGACCACCAATACCAATACCAATTGCAGAAGGCGGACATGGGAACCCACCCGCGTTAATGACTGTATCTAGAACCAACGATTTGAGACCTTTATAATTCTTGCCTAGGGTTGCTGGGGTGAGAATTTTTGCAACATTTCCTAGTTCTGCGCCGCAGCCTTTGGCAGACATAATGATTTCAACATAGTCCAAAGAAGGATCTTGCCTCAATTCAATGTTGGGGATTCCTTTTCCTGAACTGTCACCAGGATTAAAACGAGTCAACGGATGAACAATAGAAGGACGAATGAAGCCGTTTTTTGTAGCCTCTTGTACGGCCCTCGGTAAATAAGACAAAAGGGGAGAGAGTTCCACTGCTTCTCCATAGCGAATCCAAACGGTTGGAAGACCAGGAGACTGACAAACTGGTTTATCGTATTCGCCTGCAAGCGTAACATTTCGAATCATTGTTTCTAAGAAAACTTTGGCACCCGGATTTGTTTCTTTTTCGGCAGCTTGTTTCATAAGGAACAAAGCATCTGGAGAAATGGAGGTGCAGGCAGCATGTAAGAGGTCGTAAACCTCCTCATAACTGATCTTTAATTCCATAATTATTTCCTTGTAATTGGGTTGAGGAAAAAGCAGAAAATCTGCCAGTGCAACTGTACCCCCCCACTAAATTACAATTCGGAATAACCCTTAAATTTTGTTAAGGTTTCATGTTTTGCGCAATATCCTAATGATTTATTTGAATAATTTTTAAAAAGGTTGGAATAAATAGAAAAAAGAAATTGTTGTTTTTTTACAAAAACTTTATTAATTGTTAGGGTTTATAAGAATATTTTCTGAATGTTTACTTGAAGAGTTCAAAAGTTGTTCTTTCCTATGAGAGCCCTTAATTCTTCTGTTGATGAACAAAAAATTTGAATTTCTTGTTGAAATTTTTCAATTGCAGGCGAGAAATACTTTGAATTGTCTTTTTAAAAATCTGAATGCTTTCCAGTTTATTAATGTATTCCTTGTTATCTCTAAACTTAAAGTATTCAGAAAATGTTCTTACTGTACAAATTCCAAAAAGATGAGAAGAAGTAGCCTATAGTATTTGGCCGTCTTTTATTGAGTAATATACATTCAATTGGCACTTTGATTTCTTAGAAGCTGGGATTAAAGAATGTAGTCCAATTGAACCTGCTGATATTCAGTGCTTTTTTATCCGGTGAAGATTGACAAAGGCAAAAGAGTCCCCGATAAATGCTCGGCGGTTGCTTGACAAAAGGAACCGCTAACTCTTCTCTCTCCTCTATTATCTTGCTAAATTTTCTTTCCTAGAAGGAATGAAGTAAACGTTTTTTAAGAGTGAAAAAACTCAAACTTAATGTAGTTAGATGCCGGAAGAAGAGTGTTCGTCATGCCAGAAAAGGCTACCTTGTGGATGCGCTGCCAGAAAAAGTGGTATGCCAGTCAGGAAATAGTGAATGTTGCACTTTAGGCGGTTAATTTGTTAAATTGATAACCTCAGAAACATCAACTTCAAACATTGATCCTCTGATATAAAAATTTCCAAAAGAGTCACGGCAGAGAATTCCTTTGTTGCCTGTGGAATTTCTAATCTTTCCTATCGAAAAAGGTGAATTGCCACAGTAAACTTCACCGAAAACATTGACCTTTAAAACTCCTTCAGTGTTGCATCGGCTCGTGCCGATAGAAAAAGGAGATCCCCGGACATAGATATCTCCGAATACGTTTGACACAACCGGTTTGCAATTGCTTTCTTGGGCAAATGCCGCAGAGTGAATTGTCAGTAAGGATGAAAATATAAAGATATTTAAAAAGAGAAGCTTTTGCATAGAGTTCCTTGTGATCTTAGGTCAGGAGGTCAAGCATAATTTTCTTCAATGTATCCGAGTTTTCCCAAAGCTGCAGCAATCAAAAGTTACAAATAGCTCAAATTAGGTTTCTTTGTTTCTATAATTGTCTTTAAACATTTCGCAAATCGCTTTTGCAACTGATTAGTTAAGTAATCAATCAAAAATTACAAATCCTGATAATGCGAAAGAGAACTAAATGACTCTGTTAACTGACACAAGCGAATAATTTAATGCAGACAATCTATGGTTATTGGGACGGACAGCCCTTTGATACAGAAAGAGATAATTTCCATTCAGTCCCTGAATCCTTAAAACTTGAAGAGCTACGTTTTTTCGACAAGAACAATCCTGTTGATGCCTTCGTTTCACATAGAGGATTTGTTGTTTTCAACGATAAAGTTAATTTAATTAAGCTCTTCAGAGATTATTGGAAAAAAGCCAAATTTGAATCCTGTGGAAAATGTACTCCTTGCAGAAACGGCACCGCTATTATTGACGAACTGCTTCGTAAAGCTGATGAAGAAGGATTAAGGGAAGCAGAGTGGAACAAGCTCCGTGATGTAGCAGTGATGATGGAAGATACGAGCTTCTGTGGAATAGGGCAGACAGCACCGGTTGCATTACTTGGTGCCTTGAAGTTTTTTGGAGAAAGACTTCAAAAGCCGATAGACGGATATGAATCTGCAGACTCATATACGGTTTCAACCGCACCCTGCATTGAAGCTTGCCCGGCTAAAGTTAATATTCCCCGTTATATCGATTACATCAAAGAAAACCGTTCTGACTTGTCAACGGGAGTTCTTTTAAAGAAATATCCTTTGGTCGGTTCTTGTGGCCGAGTCTGTGTACATTTCTGTGAGAATGCATGCCGCCGCGGAAAATTAGAAGCTCCTGTAGACATTAAAAATCTCAAGCGATACGCCGCAGATTCCCTGGATGAAACTATTGACCGTTTATTTAAATTACAATCGATACTCAATAAAAAACAAAAGGTTGCGGTTATTGGTGCCGGAGGTGCCGGTATAACTTGTGCTTACCATCTTTTGTTGGACGGTTATCCTGTAGACATCTTTGAGAGCAAGGATAGAGCAGGCGGTATGGCTTTGACCGGTATTCCACAATACCGGTTGCCTAAAGAACTATTAGTCAGTGAGACAAGCAAAGTCATTGAAAATCTGGGAGGAAGAGTCCTCTTTGAAAGAGAATTCGGTAAAGATTTCACTCTTGAAGATCTGTTTAATGATGGATACAAGGCTGTGTTTCTTGGTGTAGGCTGTTCCCGAGGTACCAAACTTGGTTTCCCTGAAGACAATGAAAATATTGACGGCTATACGGACGGTATCAGTTTCCTCAGAAAAGTTGAAAAATCTGTTTCTGAAGGAAAGCCTTTGCACTATGACGGAGATACAGTCATTGTTGGTTGCGGAAACGTCGCGATGGATTGCTGCAGAACAGCCGTAAGAATCAGCAACGGTAAAGTTTCGGTTGTTTACCGCCGGACTGAAAAGTTATCCCCGGCTGACCCGGTTGAGTTGAAAGAAGCCCACAACGAGGGAGTTAATTTCAACTGGCTGACAGCGCAAAAACGACTTGTCATCGAAGACGGCAAAGTTACAGGCTTAGTCTGCTGTAAGTTAAAAGTCGAAGGAGACCCAAATTCACGTAAATCAAAGCTGACTGAGATAGAAGGTTCTGAATTTGTAATTCCATGCTCCAAAGTTATCGCAGCGATCGGTCAAAAACTGGAAAAAGAATTATTTACCGGCGAAGAAGAAATTGAATTAGGAAAACGCGACAGCATCATCGCGGTTGATGAGTATTTAAGAACGTCCAGAGAAGGTGTTTTTGCCGGTGGAGACTGTGCTGTCGGCCCCCGTTCACTTATTGAAGCAATGGCTCAAGGAGAAAAAGCGGCTAAATCAATAAAAGAATACCTTGAAGGCGGACGTTATACCTACAATAAACGTGACCGGATCTCAGAGATGATTAGCAAAGGGGAGTTGTTTAACGACTCAACCGAATGCAAACCGGTTATTTCAACAGACCGTTCTGTCATTCCTGAACTTGAACCGGATATCAGAACAGAAAATTTTGATGAAGTAGAACTCGGGCTGACGCCGGAACAGGCTAATACAGAAGCCAACAGATGCATGCGCTGTTATAGGATTTTTTTAGTCGAGACTGCAAACCGTATTGACGACACAAACGATACAGGATTTGAAGGGTAGAAAAATGCAAGCTTTAATAAATAATGTTCCCTTTGATTTTGAAGAAGAAATCACTGTACTGGAAGCGGTTAGAGAATTAGGTTTTTTTGTTCCGACACTTTGTTACTATCCGACGCTTGAACACCGCCCCGGGTCCTGTGGCCTGTGTATTGTCCAAATCGAATATCCGGATGGAAAAGTTGAGTTAACAACAAGCTGTAAAACCCAGCTTCTTGACGGAATGAAAGTGACTTCTGATTCCAAAGAAGTCCGTGATGCGCAAAGACAACAGCTCTCGTTATTATTTGCGGATCATGAAATGAACTGCATGAGCTGCGACAGACACGGCAACTGCGAACTTTTGGACTTGGCCGAGAAACTGGATCTGAAAGAAGGAATCACACCGGGTTCTGTCCGGACCCACAAAAATGTAGATTATTCTGATGACGCGATTTATCTTGATCCGAATAAATGTATTCGGTGTGAAAGGTGTGTCGCGGTTTGTGGAAAGATTCAAGGACTTTACACCCTTACGATGAAAGGTAGCGGAAGAAGCCGTACTGTGGGACTTACAGAAGGCGGGACCTGGGCACTATCGAATAATTGTGTCCGTTGCGGACAATGTACGGTCGTCTGCCCGACGGGTGCTTTGAAGGTCAAGGATCAAGTCGATGTTGCCAATGAGTACATTAATGATCCCGAAATTATCACAGTATTTCAGTTTGCTCCGGCGGTTCGTGCGACCTTAGGTGAGGCTTTTGGTTTACCACCGGGAACCAATGTTGAAAAGAAAATTGTTGCTGCTTTAAAGAAAATTGGTGCTAATTATGTGTTGGATACCAATTTCTCAGCAGACGTGGTTATCATGGAAGAGGGCACTGAACTACTGGGTCGTCTAAAAGATTCTGATGCAGTTTTGCCTATGTTTACTTCCTGCTGTCCCGGCTGGATTAACTTTGTTGAGCAGCATAAACCGGAATTAATTCCGCATATTTCTACAACTCGTTCCCCGCAGGCTGTTTTGTCTTCTTTGGTGAAGTCATGGATGCCTGAAAAAGCAAATATCGAAGGTTCAAAAATTCGGACTGTTTCTGTTATGCCTTGTTCTGCTAAAAAAGACGAGGCAGGCCGTCCGGCACTCAGAAAAGGTGAGGTACCTGATACCGATCTGGTTATTACAGTCCGGGAGTTTGCAAAATTACTTAAGGGAAGAGGCATCGATCTCAAAACGATTGAAGAGGCAGAGTTTGATGTTCCTTTCATGAGTGAAGGTACCGGAGCCGCTGTGATTTTCGGTAAAACGGCCGGAGTTGCAGAAGCAGCGGCCAGGACGGTCTATTACAAATTAACAGGGAAAAATGTTGATAATCTGCGTTTCGTTAAAAGCAATCATCCTCATGTTTCAAGTGAGTTAACTGTTGATCTTGCTGACGGAAAGAAACTTCGTATCGGAGTCGTTTATGGCTTGGCCAATGCTGACTATATTGCGGATGAAGTCCTTGCAGGAAAGTCACCGTTTGACTTTATCGAAGTGATGGCCTGTCCGGGAGGTTGCATCAATGGAGGCGGTACACCGAGAGAAGCAGGTGATTATCATCCTTTTGCTGAGGTTAGAACTGAAGTTCTGGAAACTCTGGATGAGAGCAATAAGATTAGACAGTCTCATAATAATCCGATGGTTATTGAGCTGTACAAGGAATATTTAGGAGAACCTAATTCACATCTGGCTCATGAGCTATTACATACGTCCTACAAAGACCGAAAGGAAAAGAAGAAGCTCCAGATTTCAGACATCTGGAAAGAAATTACGTTGGCCGATGAAGATTAAATAATCGGGTATTTTCTGAGAGACGGTAGTTAAATAAGCTACCGTCAATTTTTTTGCCGTTAATATCTTTTAGCTCTTTGCCTGATGGTTAGATTTGTTGGCGAAATAGCAACACATACAAGTGATTCACGTTTCTACTCTTAGTGGGTCTATAACTTAATCTAATTACGTCCATCTATACGGAATTGTATTTCCGGGATGTTCTTAAGTTCGTTAGAGAAAAATCATTTACTAGTCTGGTTAGGAGATCAGTCTTATGAGGCTTCGTCCGGATTGATGAGACTCTGAAAACAGAACAATGAAGACTCCACCGGATTTAATAAAAGGAAAAAAATAGATCCTTTACCAATACGATTGATGTTGAAAAATTGGATTAAATTATATTGTTCAATTAGAAAAAACGAGAATATATTCAATTTAAGCCCATATTTCCTAGCATAAATAGGCCATATTTAAAAGGCCGGAGATACTGTATTATCCGAGCAGAATGTTTTCAAAAAGTTACTAAATACCGACGGCACGCTTGTCTTTTTATCTGCTCCGAAAGCTATACACAAAAAATAATTGGTCGTTTGGTAGCAATAACTAAAAGAAATTATTGAAATTGTTCGTTTTAGATTTGAATATTATGAATAAACTCTTGATCTCAGTTTTATCTGCGGCACTTTTGGTGGGAACGGTATCAGCACAGGAAATTAGTAAGCATAGAGTAGCTGTATCTCCTAACATTGATGTCATGCAAACAATACCCGAACAACAGAGAGATTTATTATTGCGCTCTTCTCTTGTTCAGAAAATCTTGGATTCTATTAACAATAGCCGGAAGTTTGAAGTCGTCACCCGAGACGCGAATGCTTTGTCCGATATCCGACAGGAACAGCAATTTGCGAAATCAGGTCTGGCTGCCGGAGATGCGGCACAAGAGGGTGTTTTTTCAAATGCTCAATCTCTTATTCGTTTGACAGTCAATGATTTTAGTTTTGGAAGAAGTTCAAGTAAAGTTCCAAATCTTTCTAATAAATATCGTATCTCTGACTCAGGTCGCCTGGATATGTCAGTCAGAATCATTGACACTTCAAAAGGAACTATTCGCGGTAGTTATCCTGTGCAAGTCAAAGTATCCCGAGGATATGGAATGTCAAATGGGGTTGGCTCTGCAAATCGTGCACTTCTTGAAGAATTATTTCAAAAAGCAGGTGGAGAAGTCGCTGATAAATTGACAGATACCGTTTTTCCCTTGGAAGTTATCACAACAAAAGGAAAACGACTCTACGTCAACAGAGGACAAGACGGTGGTATGAAAGTAGGTAACATCTTTATTGTCTTTCAACCCGGGGAAGAACTTATCGATCCCAAGACCGGTGAGAATCTAGGCTCAGCTGAAGAAGAAGTTGGTCGCTGTAAGATTGCCAGAGTCAATCCAAAGTCTTCAACTTGTGAAGTTATCGAAGGTGATGCAACTTCAATGGGACAGGGCTTTATTTTGCGCAGACCAGTAGCAGAAACGAAAAAATAAAACAATCTAGTCAGGAAAATTTCATGTTTATTCTCAAATCAACCAGCGTGTTGTTACTCGCTGTAGCCTTGGTTGCGCCTTCCTATGGAGCGGGAGTGGTAACAAAAACATTTCAAGGAGAAGGTCAGGGTCCTTCCCGATCACAAGCTATTGAACTGGCTTTAGAAGAAGCATTGGGAAAAGCTACCGGTGTGACTTTAACTTCAGTAAACCGGTCCTCTACGAAAACTTTATCCACGAGTGCTTCCTTTCAGGATGACAACTCAGGCACAAAAGATGAGTTTCATGCGGAACTCAAAGAAGGACAGGGAAGAGATGCTCAGTCCTCTATATCCGGAAAAATTAAAAGCTATCAGGTCTTAAATGTCAGTGAGATAAAGCCCGGGGTTTATCACGCTAATATTGAAGCCGATATCTCCATTTATGAAGCCGGTAAGCAATCTGAACGGCAACGGATCGCCGTCATACCATTTGATGCCGTAGTTAATCAGGTTAACAAAGAGGTTGTGCCATATGCTGAGCGTATGCGTCAGGCAACTGTCGATCAGTTAACAGCTACCAGACATTTTGCTGTTTTGGATCGTGATTTCACCAATAACCGTCTGGAAGAGCTGTCGGGTCTCTTAAGAGAAGATGCAAAAACGGAAGATAGAGCACGCCTTGGTAACTCATTGGGAACAGATTTCATTATTGTCGGCAGAATCACCAAGTTTGATGTACAACCGGTGAAAGAAAAAATACCTTACTTGAATGAGACCCGCGAAATATGGAAGGGTCATGTGAATCTTACATGGCGCGTTATTGAAGCGGCAACCGGACAGATTCTCGTCAGCGAGAGCAAAGATCTGCCGGTTAAATTCAACAGCAAAGATGAATTAGTTTCGGACAGTGCGAAAAAAGGTAAAGAAATCGCTGAGACAATTACGGACATCATCTTTCCTATCCCAGTCCTCGATTATGCAAACGGTCTTTTAACTATTGGTCGTGGTGGTTCCTCAATCCAAAAGGGAGAAGAGTTCACACTAGTTCGTTATGGAAAAATTCTTCAGGATCCATATACCGGGGAGAGTGGGGCCAGGGACGAAATTCCCGTTGGTACTGTCCGGATTACAGATGTCACGCCGAAGATTTCACATGCAAAGATTTTGGAGTGTTCGGAAGATTTAAACGGATTAGCCCCAAGAGAATTTATCTTACGGACAATCGAACAAAGTAATAAACCAACCGATATCAAACCAAAAAAAACAATGCAGCCTGCCTGGTAATGAAGGAGAATATTAATGTTTCAGAAAAGAATTCTAGTTTTAGCCTTAGGCTTAGGTCTTAGCTCTTTAAGTTTTCCTGCTTTATCAATAGCCCAGGAAGTCAAAATTGATGAGCAAACAGTCAAAGAAGTAAATCTTGGTCTTAGTGCCAAACCTATGGAGAAAGCAACCACTTCTACGGCACCGGCAACAGATACAGTGCGCTCTATGCTACAAGCATATATGGCGGATAATAATTTAACTCAAGGAATTGACGATAAAGGTCGTTATTTTGGGTTAGCCGTTGCCGCAGTAAATTCCTCTCCCACAGCAAAAGATTATGGAAAGTATGTCCAGTTAGCTTACGAGGAAGCCTACAGAAAAGCATTGAACCAGTTTGCTCTATCTCTATCAAGAGAAGTGATTACCGAAATAGAAGATAAAAGCTATAACAATCAAAGCTCTGATGCCGGCGAATTCAAAGATGAATCCAATCAAGGTATAGGTACATGGGAATCAATATTTAAAAAGATATCTGCATTGACCGGTGCCAAACTCGACCAGAAACTCAGAGAGATGGGAGTCGATCCCCAACAATATGCAAGTTATCCTCCTGAGCAGAGATTAAAGCTTCTGGAAGAAAGCGCAATTAGGAAGACTATTACACGTGTAAGCGAGAACGTTTCCGGAGTTACCATTGTCAATAATCAGATAGTTGAAAATCCGGACGGACAATCTGCGGTTGGAATTATTATTGCTACAAGTCCAAAAATTAAAGCTATCGCAGAATCGTTAAGGTACGGCTATAAACCAAATGAATCGGCAACGGGACCTGCTTTTGAGGAACTGATCCCTTTAAAAGACGATGCTTCTCTGGCAGATAACTGGGGAACCCGGTTAGTCGTTGGTCCCAACGGTCCGGCTGTAATTTCTTTTGGAGCCTGGGCCTCGGGCTATAAAGGCGCAAATAATACTTTAAGAGAGCGCTATGAGGATTCAGCCCGCTCTCAAGCATTTACCAATGCTGAAGCAGCTCTTAGCAATTTCCTTTCGATGACTTTATCTTCAGAAGAAACCAACCGGGTTGGCAATACTCTTCTTCATGAAGCTGTCAAAGATGGAAAGACCGGAACTATCCGTCCTGATGAAGTGACCCAAAAAATAATTCAGGAAATGCAAAAAACAATGAACTCTCGTTCAAAAACACATTTAACGGGTGTTCGTAAGTTGAAAGACTATACCTTTACTGATCCAAACGGCAACCGAATCGTGGGATGTGTGCTGGTCTATGATTTTGGAGGGGTGAAGACTGTTCATAATTTCAAAAATCCTACTGAGTCTAAAGTTCAGAGTACTGAACAGACTAAAGAAGAAAAACCTGTTACAGGCTCAATAAGAAAGAGCTCAGTTAAATCGAATTTGGATGTGTTTTAACTGTTTTTTAGTTATATCGATAACCAAGGAGAACAAATGAATTTTTCCAAGACCTTATTAGCGGTCGTCGTTGCTTCTGCACTTACCGGATGTGCAACCCATAGCGATAAGCTTGGTTTTGCCGGTGACCAGGAAGGAACGATGACTTATGCTCAGGCCTACGAGCCGGCGCGTCAGATGTTGATTAACGGGGAAACTAAACAACTACAACAAAAACTTTTGGAAAATCCCAAAGATTCTTCCGGCCAACCCATGTCCGATGAAGATGCAAAAGAAGCATTAATCGATTCTTCCAGTGAACTGGCTTTGCTTGAAAGAGCACTGCTGGCCTTAAATACCGGGGATCCTGTACGCGCCAGATTTTATTTTGACGCTGCTGAAGTGAAAGCCGAGGAAAGTGAAAATGCCGGAATTGGATCGATGCTCTCAAGTGCCGGTAAAACCGGAGCGGCAGCTGTAACAGGTGCAGAAGAGTTGGCAAATTATCCGTTGCGTAGCTTTGAGAAAGTTATGCTTTTAAATTACAAAGCAATGACTTATCTCATGACCGGTGAACCGGAAAAAGCTTATAACGTGGCACGCCGTGCAATTGATTTGCAGCAGGAAGAACATGAAAAGTTTGAACAAGAGTTAGCAAAGGTTAAAGAAACAGCCCAGCAAGGTAGAGAAGAACTTTCCACACAAGAAAAAAAGAAAGGTTTGTCATTAGCAAAAGAAGCCTATTCTACTTATGATCAGCAGACCAAAAAAGCGGCCAAACTCGTCAAATCAGCTTACGTTAATCCTTTCGGCGACTACATGGATGCCTTAATTCTTGAAATTGACGGCAAAATTAATGCAGATACAGATCTCAGCAGTGCAAAGATTGCATATAAAAAATCATATGAAAACAACAGAAACTGCAAAGCCTGTCAAGAAGGTATGAACCAGGTTGAAAAGGGAATTCCTCCGGGCTATAAAGTGGTTCAAGTCATACTGGCGGACGGTTTCGCCCCAATCCGTGACGAAAAGACTCATACGATTAAGATTGCACGTGACTTCGACATTAATGTTCATTATGCCGATCTGAAAATGATACCCTCTGACTTAAGAAGAGCCTCGGTGACAGTAGGAAGCAGAACTAAGCCTCTTACAAGCTTAACCCAAATGTCAGCAATGATCGCAAAGGACGAAATGGACCGCTTACCATGGAGAGCGGCTATGATGACCTCAGCTTACATCAAAGCTATTTCTGCCGCAGCTCTCAGAGGAGCAGCTGCAAAAGAATATGGCCAACTCGGAAACCTTGCAGGCTCTATTTTGCAGAAAGGTGTTGAGGCAGCTCAGCATCCTGATACGCGTTCATGGATGACATTACCCAACCAAATTTTATCGGCTCGTGTAATCGTCCCTGAAAACCAAAAGACAGTGACTATCACAACCTACGGTCCAAGAGGAAGATTAGCTTCCAAGGTGATTAAACTTCAAGGGACAGATTCAACCGTTGTGTATGCCACAAGTTATGGTAAGAATCTCACGGCTATCGAACGGATCATGCCTAAGAAAAATGAGTCAAATTAATAGGTGAGGAACTATATGAAGAAGAATTTATTAGCGTTGTTTGCAGCAACATCTCTTCTTGTTGGTTGCGCCTCTCAGGAACCGGTTGTGCCGTCAGCCCCGCTGGAGGAAACACCACAGAGTGACATAAAAATTATTTATGGATTGCAGGAATTAGCTAATTCAGTCAAGGTCATTGAGCCCAAAGTATTTTTGGATGGTCGCCTTTACAAATTTACAGGCTCATTAAAAAATCTGACTTCTGCAGAATTTCCTGTCGAATATCAGGTGATTTGGAAAGCCGCTGATGGCGGAGCGGCTCAATCGCCAAGTAGTTGGCAAAGAGTTACGCTTTATCCGCGTTCAGAAAAACCAATCACAGCGATCGCTAAAGACATTAATGCCAGAAGCGTTATTGTGACTATAAAACTGCCGCAGGATTTGCAGATTTTTATTCCGGCCCCTGATCCAATTGAGTATGAAAATTACCGCCGGAACTACATCGAAAAGAATCCACCGAAATAAGGAAGACCTATGAAAAATAACATGTTAGTTGTTTCGGCAGTTAGTTCTGTACTGTTGATGTCCGGATGTGCGTCAAATATGCCTTTTAATCCGCCAACATTCCATACTCAGACAGTCTCTATTCAGGATTCTTCTGCCAGACGCCATTTAGATACAAAAGTTGCGCTGAACGATATTATTGCGTTTTCTGAGAATCTTACAAATAAGATGCTTGCATCTCCGGTAATCAAAAATGCTAAACGTCCGCCAAGAATTGTCGTTGGCAAGTTCCGCAATACGACTCATGATGAAAATATCCGAATCCAGGATATTCATGACCGGATACAGGAGGTTCTTTTGAATTCGGGGATGGTAAGAGTACTTGACCAAAGTGCCAATAACTTTGATTACATCATGCAGACTGAAATTACAGATACTGTACAACGTTCATCTGACGGTCAAAAGATGGTGGACTACACGATGAAAATCAAGTTATTTAATACTTCTGGTGAAGTAATTGGACAGTGGAGCGATGATCTCTCGCTTTATCGTTCAAGATAATTTGTTCTAAGTAGATAATCTCAAGCCTCTAAAACATTGTTCTTCTGAAGGACGTTTTAGAGGCTAAAAACATAACAAATTGTCTGATAATCGCTTTGTTTACAGAAACTGTTGTGTATTAATAAAACTAAGTTGTCAGAATTTTTGGAGCTGACTGGTTACAGCCTTAAATTGTTCTCCAAATTCAACGTCATAGATAGCCGAAAGAGAAGGCATCTCAAACTCAAAAATTCTGGATAGATCCTGTTCAGAATTTCTCATCAACGAGGATAGGTCAGCTCCCATCTTCATCGTAAAGAATGTATTGACAGAAATTTCGTAATTAAGGGTTGCTTTTTCCTGAAGATCCAACAACTCTTTTGCCCGGCGATTTAAATGGCCGGAGTAAAACTTCGTAACCTCAATGATCTGTTCATTGATTTTGATGTTGTTGTTTAGAATTTTGGTCTGTTCTTCAGAAATTTTTTTATGAGATAGTTGAGACTGAGCAGCCGCGATATGCCGTTTTGCCGTTTTTTCTATACCAATGATTCTCGGGATGTAAAACTTTTCAATCTTGAGCAAAGCACGGTTAATTGCCTCAAGGTATAAACGGCAGCACATCATATAAAGGCCGGCATAGGTTTTAGAGAATTCCGGATTAGAGCCTTCAACCTTTAACTGGCCTTCAAGCTTCTGGAAAATCTGTTTAATGGAATCTGCAACCGACATAATAGCGGCAACATCTTCACCATCAGCTGTATTAATTAAACCTTCGAGTTGAGCTTTTGTTAGCTTGACACCTCGGGCTCTTAATTTCTCTAAAGAAGAAGCAATCAGTGCCTGATTCTTTTTTTCATCCTCTGCATTTTTAACCTTGTTTCGTTCAATTTTTTCTTTGATTTGAGAAACAGAAGTGTTCAATGGATTCCAAGACTTTTTGGGCGAGCCAATCAGATCTTTTTCTAACTCGACCATCTCTGCTTTTCTAGAAGCGATCTTTCTTCTATTCAACTGGATTTCTGAAACAACTGCCATGACATCAGTGGCAAACATTTCTTTCAAACAGTCATTTACGATGCGTTTGATAGCCGGTTCTTGGTAAAGATATTTGCGGATGAAAGAACGGCCCTCAGGGTGGGCTTCCTCAGCAATGACCTCAATACCTTTTTCCAAATGCGGACGAAGGTTGGACCAGGTTTTCTCAAAAGTCTGAGATCGAATAACTGTCCGTTCGAAGGCGTAACAGATTGGATAAGAAATAAACATACGAATTGGAAACATTTCTTTTTTTCTCAAACTGATGGGATTTAACACTGATAAAGGAGAAATAACCTCCTTTACTTAATTATTGAAATAATAACTTAACAGGTTATGAATAATCTGAAAAGAAGAGGTTAAATTTTTTATAATTCAACAATAATGATTCTCATTTATATTTAAAGACATGAAAAAAACAATTTTAGAAATTGAAGGCATGGCTTGCGCTATGTGTGAATCTCACATGAATGATGTTGTGAGAAAGCTCTATCCGGACGTCAAAGTGAAGTCCTCTCATAAAAAAAAACAAACTGAAATTATTAGTGAAGCAGATCTGGATATTGAAAAGTTAAAAGCAGCTATAAAGGAAACGGGCTATACCTTCAAAGGCTATCACAGTGAGCCGTATGTTAAGAAAGGATTTTTTGCATCTTTGTTCTCATAACAAAATATTTAATTATTGAAATTTAAAAAGACATAAAGAACACCACAGTCCAAAGAAACTTGCAAATTTTTAATTGTTTTGGTTTTAAGTTCTTATGGTCCGAAAAATTCGCATCCCGTAAAGTATTTAACTAGAGAGAATTGAAGAAAAATCTTAAGAGAGAAACTTTCGGGTCTGCGTTGATTGTATATATACCTTCATTTCCAAATGCGAGTTGCCGTCTTTGATCTGACCAAGACTGTCAGGATCGGTCAGAGTAGAATATAGACGTTTTGTGAGCGACAGCCAAAAATGAGCTTCGAAAGTTTAAATATGCCTCACTACTTCTTGTTCGCTATTTGTTTGTAAAAGAACTTGTTAGAACAAAAATTTATATTTTTTTATCATTAAACGTCAGATGAAAGCATTGGTTTTATCAAGCGGCGGTTTGGACAGTACCGTTTGCATTGCGATGGCAGTTGAACAACTTGGAAGAGATAACGTCATCACAGTTTCTTTTGACTACGGCCAAAGGCATAAAAAAGAGTTGAATTGTTCGGCACAAATTGCAAAGTTTTACGGGCTTAAGCATTATGTCCTGTCATTGACGGACATTCTCCAATACAGTGACTGTTCGTTGCTGGACGGAAGCACTCAGGAAATTGAACAAAAGAGCTATGCTCAACAGATTTCCGAGAACGGTGAAGGAAAAGTTTCGACTTATGTTCCGTTCCGCAATGGATTGATGCTTTCCTCAGCAGCAGCTCTGGCGCAGTCACTTTATCCTGAAGAAGAATGCAAAATTTGGATTGGTGCTCATGCAGACGATGCCGCAGGAATGGCATATGCTGACTGTTCTCCACAATTTACCGATACCATGGGAAAAGCTATTTCAATCGGAACTTATGGCTTAGTCGGACTTGAAGCTCCTTTGGTCGAATTAAATAAGGCAGGCGTTGTCAAAGAAGGTATCCGGCTTAATGTTCCTTTCAATTTAACCTGGTCTTGTTACTTAGGCGGAGAGAAAGCCTGCGGAAAATGCGGTACCTGCATTGATAGGCTCAATGCCTTCAAACAAAATGGGATTGAAGATCCGATTGACTACGAATAAGACTTTTTTGAGTGTAGGGCTTTTTAAATCTATTTCAAATAATTACATCTCCGGACAATCCAAGACCAGAGTTTTCAGCTGAGAAAAGTCTTTGCCTAATATAATGTTTCAAAAATTGGAGCTATAAATGAGTAATCTTTATCTAGGTTTTGATGCAGGTACGCAAAGCGTAAAAGTTTCTGTCTATGATGAGACTCTGACTTGTTTAACATCACAGAGTCTTCCGACTATTCTCAGATATCCGAAACCGGGCTGGGTTGAAATGGACGTCGATGAATTTTTAGGCATTACTATCGAATGCATTAAGCGTTGTGCAGATGACCTAAAAGAAATCGGCCGCAATCCGAAAGACATTGTCTCGATTATGGGAGACGGTATTATTTGCGGAATTGCCGGCGTCAATGCTGAAGGCAAGGCAATCACCCCATACATTAATTACTTAGATAGCAGAACACAAGAAGACGTAGAAGCTCTCAACAAGCAGGATCTGGAAATCTGGGGCAAAGAAACCGGTAACCCGGTGGCATCCTGTATGTTCCCGGCGATGTTTGCCAGATGGTTTCTGAAAAACAATACTAAATTCAAAGAGCAGGGCGTTAAATTTGTCCATAACTGCCCCTATATTTTGATGAACTTGGCCGGTCTGAAAGGAAAAGACGCTTTCATTGACTGGGGTGCCATGTCCGGGTGGGGTCTTGGTTACAAGGTCATGGATAAAGAATGGTCTGATGAACAGCTGGAAATCCTCGGCATTGATAAGAAGTACATGCCCAGAATACTTAAACCTTGGACTGTTGTCGGCGGACTGACTAAAGAGATTGCAGAAATTACAGGTTTAAGAGAAGGCACCAAAATCTGTGCTGGTGCCGGTGACACAATGCAATCGATGATAGGTTCAGGAAATTTTGAAGCAGGAAAGGGTGTTGATGTTGCAGGAACATGTGCTATGTTCTGTGTATCAACAAACGGTATTATTCCTGAGCTTAGTAAGAAAGGAAACAATCTTATCTTCAATAGCGGTTCATTACCTGATACTTATTTTTATTGGGGCTTTATCCGCACAGGTGGTTTGGCTTTACGTTGGTTTAAAGACTCGGTATGTAATAAAGCCAATGATGCTCTTTATTACACAGATTTAAGCAACCGGGCAGCTAAGGTCCCCGCAGGCAGTAACGGTGTTTTATTCTTGCCTTATCTGACAGGTGGTCAGGATGAATCACAAAAGAAGAGTAGCTGTTTCCTTGGCTTGACGTTGGATGACGATCAAGCTGTTATGTGGCGTTCAGTATTGGAATCCATCGGGTATGACTATATGGAGATTACTGATATTTACAGAGGGGCAGGCGTTAATCTCGACAGAATAACTGTTACCGAGGGCGGTAGCCGTGACTCTTTGTGGAATCAGATTAAATCTGACATGCTGGCCAGCGAAGTTGTCCGCTATAAAAACAAAGGCGGTGCCGTCGTCACTAACTGTATTTTTGCAGCTTATGCAGTCGGTGATATTGATGAAATTATTCCTCATCTAAAGAAAATCCTGGTGGCCGATGAAGAATATTCACCTAGAAGCGATAAAACCGCTTTGTATCGTAAACTTCATACCTTCCAGAAAGATCTGATTAAGAAGGATATGCCCGAAGCATTCGCCAGACTTTGGGAAATTAAGAAAATCGTTAAAGAAAACTAATTGGTTTAGAACAAGAAGGGTAGATATCTTTGAGGACGTCTATCCTTTTTATTTTAGTAAAGAAAATATGAAATTACTTGAAGGAAAAAGATTATTAATCACCGGGATTTCTTCCCAACGTTCTATTTCTTATGGCATTGCTAAAGCCTGTCATGAAGAAGGAGCGGAACTGGTTCTGTCCTATAACAATGAAAGATTTAAAGACAGAGTTCAGGGATTTGCCGATTCTTTTAATGCAGGTAGTGTCATCAAACTTGATGTTACTTCCGACGAGTCCATCTCAAATGCTGGAATAGCTTTAAAGGATCGTTGGACAGAAGGATTTGACGGTTTTGTTCATTCGATTGCCTGGGCACCGAGAGAGGCCATTGAAGGCAGTTTCCTGGAAGGTGTTTCACGCGAAGGATTCCTTCAGGCGATGAACATATCTGTATATTCATTTGCCGCATTGGCCAAAGAATTTAGTCCGATGCTCCGTCCGAATTCATCTTTGTTAACCATGAGCTATTTAGGAGCTGAACGAGTTATTCCTAACTACAACACAATGGCAGTCTGTAAGTCTGCCCTGGAGTCTGTGACCCGTTACATCGCTGCTGACTTAGGCCCCCGCGGAATACGAGCAAACAGCATCTCTTGCGGTCCAATCAAGACGTTAGCTGCCAGTGGAATTAAAGACTTTGGATTGTTGCTTAATATGGCCAAAAATCTGAGCTTGCTCAAGACCAACGTGACAAGCGATGATGTCGGAAATTTAGCGGCTTTCCTTTTCTCCGATAAGTCCTTTGGAATAACTGCTGAAAATATCTACATTGACGGCGGATTTAACAAGGTCGCCGCAATTTCTGTTCCTGAAAATTAATTCCTCAATCAAAAACAGCTTATTCCGGTTAATGGGAGTAAGCTGTTTGAAAGGACGCAGTTTTTTGAATCCCGCTCTCTTATCGAAAACAAATGAGCCGGGATCCTCGGTTTTAGCTTTCGTTCATTTAAAACTATCTATAAGATTCTGCGAAAATCTGCACGATGTCTTCATCTGACATCTGTACACGGTCTGAACTAAACATGACACCCATCACTTCACGAGTGTTACGCATGAAAGTTTCAAATTCGTCCGGAGTAATTCCATAGTCGGACATCTTCAGATCCTCTACTCCGCAAGCTTTCTTCAAGTTTTCAAGAGCAGTAATAAAATCTTCGGGATCTTTAGCCTCTGACATTCCCAGAAGTTGAGCTAATTCAACAAAACGGGAATCACAGGGATGGTTACGAATAAAATAACTAAAATAAGCTTTGCTTAGCATTATCAATCCTGCACCATGCGGGAGGTTTGGATGGTAGGCGGACAAGGCATGTTCTAAACCGTGTTGGCTTGTCAGCAATGTTAATGTCATTACTGCGCCGGATAATGTATTAGCAAATGCTACGTGCGTCCTGGCATTCAAGTCATTTCCGTCAGTAACTGCACGGGGTAAAAATTGAGCAAGGTTTCTTATAGCCTCACGTGCATTCATATCGCTGGCGAGGTTTGCGCCGGCTGCAATAAATCCTTCTATGCTATGGAACAGTGCGTCAAATCCTTGAAATGCCGTCAATCGAGGCGGAACAGAAAGCATCAGTTCCGAATCTACAATAGCCAGGACCGGAAAAAGCCCCGGATGGATAATGAAGGCTTTTTCATTTGTGTCTTCTTTAGTGATTACACCGGCTCCATCTGTCTCTGAACCTGTTCCCGCGGTTGTTGTGACAGCAAAAATGGGAAGAGGCTGATGAGGTATGGGTAGTCCTTTACCTGAACCTACAGGTACCTACTCCCAAAGATCTCCTTCATTGGTTGCTAGCAGTGCTATTGCCTTAGCGCAGTCCATAACGCTACCACCACCCAAGGCCACCAGAAAATCTGCATTAAATTGTCGTGCAACTTTGGAGCCCTCTACAGCGTTTTCAACTGTTGGATTTGGCAATATTCCGTCAAAAACTTCGGTTTCAACACCAGCCTGATCTAGCTCTTTTTCTGTGCGGGCCAGATAACCGTTATCCCGAGTTGACTTTCCGTTAGAGATAAGAATTAGAGCCTTCTTTCCCGGCATCGGCTGTTCATGAAGGTGATTTAATTGTCCCGGGCCAAAAAGAATTTTGGTAGGAATATATTGGGTGTAACTTAAATTAGTTTTCATAATGTTGTACTTTTTAAATGATTAAATTTGATAGCCGCTGTCAGTCTTTAATACTGCTCGTTTTTGTATTCCCGGGATGAGGTCTACATGATGTCAACTCTTTAAACCAACAATATCTCTAGGTGAAACTTAAGAAAAGACTTTCTTTAAATGTTCTTTAAAGCGTTTCATATCCTCTTCTAAAGGAGGATTTTTGACGACATCATTGGCCATGAAACTCGGAAGAGGCTTCAAGCCTAAAAATTGGAATTCTTTGTGCAACGAGAATAAGACACCATCAATACCGATACCACCGAAGAAATCGTCTTTTTTATCAAGAGCTTCCTTTGGAGCGTTCCATGTTGAACTCAACATGTATTTTTTTGTTTGTCAGGATTCCGCCGGTCCCGTATCCTTCTGAAGGATTAGATTAGTGACGTCCATCTGTTCCTAAAATTCCGGGCTGAACGAAAACTTCGTCCTGATATTTTTTAAATTGCCAAGGAGTGCTCATTGACCAACCGGGGAATTGCACGAAAATAACATCGGCCCACAGAATTTTTTTTACTTCTTCGGAGATTTCCCAATCTTTTCCTATTAAAGAAATCTGAACTTCATTACCAAAGTTTCTCAAGTTCTTTAGTAGCAAGGTTTGAGTAGAAGTGATTTAAGTTGCCGCCATTGCCAAAATTTTGGCAGCCACAATCCAAAACAAGAATCTTTTTTGACATTCTTTCCTTGCTGAAGTTAGTGTTTGTTTAATAAAGAATTTTGATTTAACAGCAAACTATTTAAAGAAAAGAACCCCGAATTTATAAACTTAACATGCTAACCCGGAGTTCTTGTATCCTACTAATGTGCTAGTGCCTAACTCTAGAAACGGTAGACGGCCTAACTAGCAGTTTTTTAAAGATTCTTTTTGTAGAAATCCACAATTTTCTCCCACGGTATGAATTTATCGTTGTCATACAAGTCAACGTGTACCGCCCCGGGGATTATTACTAACTCTTTGTTATCGCCCGTCAGTTTTTTATACGCATCTTTACTGAAATACAGAGAATGTGCTTTTTCTCCATGAATAACCATTACCGGTGTACGGATTTCATTGCTGTAAGCCAGAATTGGCATATTCATGAATGATAGCTGGGAAGTTTTTGCCCAACCTTCGTTGGAGTTCAGTGATCTTGGATGGTAACCGCGAGGTTGCTTGTAATACTCCCAATACTGTTTGATAAACAACGGTTCACTACCGTTCAACTTGTCAGGAAGGCCTCCCGCTCTTTCCGGTTTACCTGTCAGAAAATCTTTAGTTCTTTGTTTATTTAATTCTTCTCTGAGCTTATATCTATCTTCAGCTGTCATTGAGTCCGAATAGCCTTTAGAAAGCACTCTTGTCATGTCATACATAGTTGAGGTGACAGTCGCTTTGATGCGAGGATCATTGGCGGCAGCATTCAGAGCGAATCCGCCGAATCCGCATATTCCAAGGATTCCGATTTTATTTGGATCAACATCTTTTCTTGTAGACAAATAATCAACAGCGGCACTGAAATCTTCGGTGTTGATATCCGGAGAAGCAACTGCTCTAACTTGACCACCACTTTCACCGGTAAAAGATGGATCAAAGGCCAAAGTAATGAAGCCGTTTTCGGCTAATTTTTGAGCATATCTACCGGAAGCTTGTTCTTTGACTGCCCCGAACGGTCCCGACACAGCAATGGCAGGTAGCGGAGTTTTACTGTCCTTCGGAATATACAGGTCTCCAACTAACGGTACACCATACCGGTTTGTGAAATTGACCTTAGTGCATTGAACTTTGTCGCTTTGAAGAAAGGTCTTATCCCATTTGTCTGTTTTATTCAAATTTGTCATTTTCTTTCCTTCTGCAAATGCTAATGAACCAAAAGTAGTTGTAACTAATGAAGCAACAATTAGGTCACGTCTAAACATCTCTTTCTGTCCTCAAAAGAATTTTCTGAAATTATAAAAAGGCGTAAGATATATATCCAATACTTATTTGTTAGAGATGACTATAAGAAAAAGGCATATCAATGGATATAAGAGCATTGAAGTATTTTGTGAAAGTTGCTGATGAAAAAAGCTTTCTAAGAGCATCCGAGAAATTATTTACCACGCAGCCTAATGTTTCCCGGACGATTAAACAACTCGAAGAAGAGTTGAATGTACAGTTATTTATTAGGCATGGAAAAGGAGTTTCGTTATCGCCTGCCGGAATTTCATTGCTTAAGAGAGCTAAAGTCATCGTTGAGCTGACAGAGAAGGCGAAAGCAGATCTGGCGTCGGAGACCATTCCTCAAATTAGTATTGCTGCCGGAGAAACAACAGCTATTGCTCCGCTTGGACACGCCTTGAAAGAGTTAAGAAAGAAATATCCTCGGGCTGTTTTACATATTTACAGCGGCAATGAAGAAGAAGTTTGTGCAAGAATTGATGATAGAACTTCGGATCTAGGCATTATTTTTGATTCTAAACGGCTTAATTCCTATGATTACTATCGGCTACCACGAATAGAAAAATGGGCACTTGTGATGAGAAAGAATGCTCCCTTGACTAAAGAAAAGTATATTACGCCGGAAATGATCAAAGGGTTACCTTTAATTCTGAGCAGGACGCTGCTGGTTTCCAACATGTTATCGGGTTGGTTAGGCTATAGCGTCGATGAGCTGAATATTGCCTCCACTTTTAATCTTGCTACCACCCCAAAATTTATTGTTCCAGGCACGGATTACTACATGCTCACTTTCGGTGATATCGTGGTTGGTCCGGACGAAAAGAACTTGAAGGCAGTTCCACTGAAACCGCCTCTTGAAAGTCCTATGTTTCTGATTTGGTCAAAGGAATTTGTTTTCAACAAACCACTTAAACTTTTCTTTGACTGCTTAGTGACAGCGTTCCAAGAACAAGGAAAAATAGCTAGATGAAGGTTAGCTGAAAAACCAAATAAGTTTGTAGGTTGAGAAACAATAACAGTCCAGTGGAAGTATCACGTTGTCTCTCATTATTTCTTGATTTTATAGCCTATCTGAAGAAGGTAAGTAGCAAATCCTGCAAATAATAAAGCTGAAAAAGATACGATAGAAAGTGATACCCAGGGGTTAAAGTCGCTCTGGGAGAAGAATCCATAGCGGAACCCGTCAATAATATAGAAAAACGGATTAAATCTCGAAAGAGTTTGCCACAGCGGTGGTAACTGAGAAATAGAGTAAAACACTCCTGACAAGAATGTCAGTGGCATGATGACGAAACTTTGGAACGCTCCCATTTGATCAAATTTGTCCGCCCATAACCCGCAGATGACTCCAAGACTACCCATCAGCATGGCGCCCATAAATGCAAAAACAATGATCCAGAGCGGATGATCCAGCGGCGGTAAAGACCAGAAAATGGCGGAGACCAACACACCTGCACCAACAATCATTCCACGGATAATAGAAGCTCCGATGATCGCTAAAGATAATTGCCAACCGGAAAAGGGAGGAAGCAAAATAAATACGATGCTTCCCATGATTTTTGAGCCGAGTAGGGAAGAGGAACTGTTACCGAATGCGTTTTGCAACAATGTCATCATCACCAGTCCGGGAACCAGAAAATGAAGATAATTGACTCCATCAAAAGTCGGCATTTTATCGGCCATGACCTGACCGAATACAAAGAGGTAGAGCAAGCCCATCAAAATGGGTGCCAGGATGGTTTGTAAGGCAATTTTTTTAAAGCGGAGGACTTCTTTTTCCAGCAAAGTTAAAAAAGCAGCCCAGCCATTGTATTTTTGAGGAGATACTTTAGGAAGATTTTTCATTTTGTGAGGCTCAAAAAAACTTCTTCGAGATTTGCTTTGCCTAGTTCGAGACCATCAGGCTGCAAACCGTGTTCATTTAAAAAATTCAAAAGCTGTCGTAACGTATAAGGATTGTGGTTTTCTACGGCATAAAAATGATTAGCCAGCGGTTTGATATCAAAAGGAATTTTGGAGATATCGGTACCCGGAGGAAGCGCAAATTTTATCCGTTCTTTAGAGAACTGCTGCAAAAGTTTTTGCGTTTCATCCAAAGCGACGAGTTTACCTTTGTTGAGCAAAGCTACTCTTGAACAAAGCCTTTCTGCCTCTTCCAGATAATGGGTGGTCAGAATGACAGTATGTCCCTGAGAATTAAGTTCCAGCATGAACTCCCACAAACGGTGCCGTAATTCAATGTCTACGCCGGCGGTCGGTTCGTCAAGAATAATTACCGGCGGCTTGTGTACCAGAGCTTGTGCAATAAGGACGCGTCTTTTCATACCTCCGGAAAGAGAAAATACGGAAGCATCTTTTTTATCAGTCAGGCCGAGATTTTCCAATAATTTATTTAACCATTCACTGTTGTTGCGTAAACCGTAATAACCGCTTTGTAAGCGTAAGGTTTCGGAAACCGTGAAATGCGGATCGAATGTAATTTCCTGAGGAACGATTCCAACAGACATGTGAAACTGTCTCCATTGAGCTTTAAAGTCATTATTCAAAATGGAGATGGAGCCGCTGTCCGGTTTCACCAATCCGGCCAAGGTATTTATAAGGGTACTTTTCCCGGCGCCGTTGGGGCCGAGCAAACCGAAAAATTCGCCTTGTTCAACTGCAAAACTCACACCGGATAAAGCATAGGTTTTTGAACCTCCTCTCTTAAACGTTTTATTGAGATTTTCGATAAAAAGGGCTGCATCAGCTTTATCAACTGTAATAGATTCAATCATTTATTTTCAAAAACCAATATAAGAAGGATAGTTATCGGTCCTATATAAACTTCTTCGAATGAAGTTAGCAGACGAACCGGAATTCCATCCGGCTTGTAACCCAAAAGAGGAAGAACTAAATTCAAGTTTCGATAATGATAATCGTTATCACATAGCTATTAATGAATCAGGATTTAAACGATATGAAAATTCTATTGAAGTGTTGTTTTTTTACAAAAATAGTATTGACTCTAAGTATTTCTTAGGTGGGTTTAATTAATAAATATATTTAAATTTGTAGAAATTCTAGGGATATTACTTAGAACTATTGAAGAAATAAGAATGATTATCATTTAAAAGACTAAAAATTTTCTGTATATTGAATTTTAGAGTTAATGATTCTCATTAATGTTTGACAATAAGATATAGCCACGTATGACAAGTACAAGTCCGATAAAAATTAAAGACATTGACCGAATGAGTCTTTTGAAAGCTAGAGTTTCTAACAAAGCCGAGCAACCCTCATGGGAAGCAAAGATAACTGATAATCCGATTACTGATGCTTTTGATGAAAACATTGTTGTTCACCCCGGACTCGGTTCTATGCCAATAGCTCCGGATCAGATTCCGGCCGAGCTTGAAAGATTAACCTCAATCCCAAGAAGTCAACCAAAAACGACGGCTTATATCAATGTTCCTTTTTGCGAAACAAGATGCTTGTATTGCATGTTCTACATCAAGCCTTACAGAAAAGAAGAAAGCAAAAAGTACGCCGATACTTTAATTAAAGAAATGCAACTCTGGGCCGACAAACGGGTTATACAAACCGAACCTGTCCATGCCGTATATTTTGGAGGAGGCACTCCGACGGCCCTTGAAGCACCGGACATCCAAAGAATTGTTGAAGCGGTAAGAAAGTATTTGCCGCTAGCTAAGGACTGTGAGATTACCTTTGAAGGACGTTTGTCTAATTTCGGTTACGACAAAATGGAGGCTGCTATTAATGGCGGCGCTAACCGTTTTTCATTGGGAGTTCAGTCTTTTGACACTAAGATTCGTCAGGCAGTCGGACGCCGATCCACCAAAGAAGAACTTAAATCCCAGTTGAAACAGTTGCTGTCGTTTAATCAGGCAACTGTGGTTGTTGATTTGATTTATGGATTCCCATATCAGACATTAGAGACCTGGATGGAAGATTTATCCATCGTCGATGAACTGGGTTTGGATGGTGCTGATTGCTATCATTTAAGAGTTTTTCCGGGTTCGCCGCTATTTAAATACATTCAAAACGGAAAACTTCCGGCCGGTCCTGATCATGCCTTAAAAGCGGCTATGTTTACCAAGAGCATTGAGATGTTGCAAGGTATGCACTGGAACAGACTCTCAATTAGCCACTGGGGCCGCACAACCAGAGAAAGAAATTTTTATAACTACTATGCCAAATCCCGTTCAGATTGCCTGGCTTTCGGACCGGGAGCAGGCGGAGTATTACACGGCTACTCTTACATGATGCACCGCAAAGTGGAAGATTGGTCAAATCTAGTAGAACAGGGGATTAAACCTGTCGCCATGTTGATGGCTCCTCCCAAAGACTGGTGTTTAAGCAGAGCAATTTCTGAGAACATGGAATTAAATTATTTAAATCCGAAGAAATTATCTGCAGAGTTCAATGCTGATTTGAGTGCCTTATGGGCTCCTGTACTCAGTAATTGGCAAGAAGCCGGCCTTATGGAAAAAGAAGGAGACTTCTACAACTTAACTATCGCCGGACAGTTCTGGCAAACCCGTTTGACTCAACTACTAATGGAAACCATTAAATCCCGTTAGGTCAATTCAAATGAATAAGCTATTTTTTCATACTCCTTTATATGTATTGTTGTGTTCGGTTATTACCTCTCCGGCCATGGGGCAAGAACAGGTTAAAGCTGACGAAGTTAAAGTCACAGCCGCCCGTATTGAACAAAGTCTTAAAGACGTCAATATGTCTGTTTCCGTTGTTACGGCAGATCAGATTAAACATTCCAACGCTAAATCTGTCGGTGAAATTCTTCAGGATGTTTCCGGTGTCAGAATTAATAACGACGGCGGTCAAGGCATTAAGCGCGTTGAAATCCGTGGGGAAAGCACATTCAGAACAGTTGTCTTAATCGACGGACAGCGAGTCGCAGAACACAAGTCCATGTCCGGTTCTCCATTTATGGTTTCTCCGGCAGACATTGAACGCATCGAAGTTATCAAAGGACCGGCTTCTGTGTTCTACGGTTCTGACGCATTGGGCGGTGTAGTCAATATCATTACTAAAAAAGGCGGCGATAAGCCGTTTGAAGCCGATGCTACATTCGGATATAACGGTTCATCAGCGGGAACAAACGGTTCTATCGGTATCCGCGGCAATCTTAACGGATGGAAATATCGTATCAGTGGTGGCTATGAGCACAACAATGCTCTAAGAACTCCAAAAGGTCATGCTCCTAATTCTTATTATGACAGCAGAAACGTTGGCGGTGCTTTAAGTTATGACTTTAATAAAGACTGGACAGCCGGTGTGAATCTTGATTATTACCGCTTTAAGTTTGGAAGCGGTAATTACGAGATGGGAGACAATTTTGCAGTAGACGTTCCTAAGTGGGAAAGAACAAAAGTAGGTGTGTTCACTGAAGGAAGAAATATCACCGACTGGTTTACAAAGATCCGAGCCGATGGTTTCTATCAAAAGAATAAGAAAGACATGGCTAACATGGTTAGAACACCAAAAATTACAATGAATCCTCTGGCTTACAATGATTTGGATCAATATGGATTCAGTGTTCAGGCTGATTGGCTGATTGCCGGTTTTAATACATTAGTTACCGGTTACGAGTTTAATTATGACAAGCTCAATGCCGATAGCATTACCAAAATGCAACCCGCCGGTGTCCCCCTTCAAATAATCGTAAAAAATGATAATTATGATGGTTATCAGATGAACAATGCCTTGTTCGCGAGCATGGAGACTTACCTTCCGGCAGACTTTACACTGAATTATGGAGTTCGATACACATGGGTCAAGTCTCATATGGATATCTCCAGCCGGCTTAAAGGAACAAGTCAAAATCCGGGAAATTCGAGTGACAGCAAAGCAGTATTTAACGGCGGATTGACCTGGACCGGAATCGATGATTTGACCTTACGTGCTAATTACAGTCAAGGCTATAAATTCCCGATTCTCCAGCATTTATATATTGATACGTCCATGGGTTCTACGGGAACAACATTCTCCAACCCTGATTTGAAGCCCGAAACTTCTGACAACTTCGAAATCGGAGCACGTTGGCTACGTAATGGGTTTAAGTTTGATACAGCCTTGTTCTACAACTCTGCTGACAACTATATTGCGGCTTTATATAACAAAGGATTAGGGGATTATCAATATCAGAATGTTGCCAAAGCTAAAACCTGGGGCTTAGAAATCGATTCTTCCTGGAAGATTGGAGAAACAGGGTTTGAACCGTATGTCTTCTTTACCTGGATGAGACGCCAGTTCCAGGAAAACGGAATGAAGACATTTGATACTGCTACTCCTGAAATCTTCACCCGTTACGGTTTGAAGTGGACAGGTAACATCAAAGACGTACGTCTTAGAACCGATGTCTATGCCAGAACCCAGAGTGCTATCAAATACAAAGATCTAGAGGACACTACGAATAATTACCGACTCGGCGGTAGCACAACCTTTAATGCAACAGCGGGTATCGACTTTGGTCCGAAAAAACAATACTCATTTGATATGGGTTTATATAACATCTTCGATAAGACCTGGCGCAATGAGAAGTCAATCTATGAACCCCGCAGATACTTTGCTGCAAAAATCAATGCTTCGTTTTAATTAGCCATGGGGCAGCCGAAAGGCTGCTCTCTCTAACATGACACAACGCGTAATAGAAGTGCCAATAAAAAATTTTGCCTCAAACATCTCTAGCAGGTCTCATTGGTCTGCCAGAGATTTGGTCGTCATCGGAGTGTTTTCTGCTGCTGCAAAGCTATCGACTCTGCTTATTGCTTTGATAGGCGGCGGAATGAACCCTATTAGTCTTTTGCTGAAAAACCTTGTTCTGACAACTTTGATGATTGTCATGCTTTACAAGGTTAGAAAAACCGGGACATTGATGCTTTTTACAGTTGTGAACTGTCTGATAAGTCTTTTGGTTATGGGGGGAAATGTCACTCTGATTCCACCGGCTTTTTGTGCAGCTGCAGTGGCTGAAGTTCTTATGTACCTGTGCGGAGGAATTAAGAAATCATGGGTGATTTATTTGGGCGTTGCCGCATTTGATTTATTAACCAAAGGCTTCTCTCTCGGGGTCTCTTTTCTATACATGCGTGAGACACCGGGTTTAATGATTATGGTTGTACCTATTGTGCTCATTGGTTACGCAGGCAGTCTGATGGGACTGTTTTCCGGATATAAAACTGTTAAGGAGTTAAGACATGCAGGCATCGTCAATAGCTAATAAAAGGAGTCCTGACAATTGGCTTCAAAGCCTGGATGTCAAGGCAAAAATGTTAATTTGCCTTTTAGCTTCAACGCTGACGGTCTGTTTTAGCTCTTTATATGCGCAACTGGTTTTGTTTGCCTTTTCGTTTGTGTATCTGCTTTCATTGAGAAAATGGAAGATTATGATTGTTTCCTATGTTGCAGTAGCATTGATCATGGCAATTTCAGTAGGAATGTTGCTGTTACTTTCTAACTTTATACCGGCCCTGTTGAAAGGGGCAGGTCTAAAGAACCTTGGAATTCCGTTTTTAAGAATGCTGGTCAGTTTAAATGTCATCCTTCCCTTGGCCTTTAGCACCAATATTCAGTCGATTTTGCATTCGCTTCAACAGATGAACCTGCCGTTTTGTATTTATTTACCGGCGGCCGTCATTATTCGATTTATACCTACTTTTGCCAACGACATTAAGCAGGTCTGGGAATCTTTAAAGATTAGAGGATGGAAGCTGAACCCCTGGACAGCAACGATTCATCCAATTATGACCACAAGATTACTGTTTACTCCGATCTTATTCAGAGCATTAAAAACCAGTGATGAATTAGGGATTGCCGCTGAATTAAAAGGATTAAGCAGCCGTAATGCCAAAACTCCAAAAATGAAAAAAGGCTGGACAAAAACTGAATGGATCGTACTGGGGGTATGCGTTTTTGTTGCAGCATTGGCACTGACTGGTCAGATGCTGACACCTGTTGAACTGAAAGGAGGCCTGCATTGATTTCTCTGAAGAATGTTTCATACAGCTATCCGTTCTCGAAGGAAAAGGCCTTAAAAAATATTGATTTAGAAGTTAAACCCGGAGAAGTTGTTTTATGCACGGGTGCGAGCGGATGTGGAAAAAGTACGTTGATTCGTTTGATCAACGGGCTGTGTCCTCATTTTTTCGGTGGTACTCTGGAAGGCACTGTCAAAGTCAACAATAGAAATAATGCTGAAAGAGAGATACACGAAATCTCTTCAGACGTCGGAACATTATTCCAGGAACCGGAAAATCAATTTTTTGCATTGGGTGTTAAGGACGAATTGTCTTTTGGTCTCCAAGTTAAAGGAAGACAGGAAGAAGAAATCGAACAAAGAGTCATGGAAAGAAGCCGCTACTATGGAATCGAAAAGGTTCTGGACTCTTCCATTCATGAACTGTCTCAGGGACAAAAACAAAAGCTGGGTCTGGCTTCAATCACGATTGAGCCGGTTAAATGTCTGATTCTTGATGAACCGACAGCTAATCTTGATCCTGAATCAACTATCGAATTGGCTGAAGAAATAAAAAAATTGAAAGCTCAAGGAACGGCTATTGTTATCGTTGATCACCGGCTTTATTGGTTAAAAGGGGTGGCTGACCGGGTTGTTGTTTTTGAAAAAGGTGAAATCAGAGAGGAGTGCACCTTTGAAGAGTTGGATGAGGTCAAAATTCAAGCATATGGATTGAGACAAACAACTATTTCTGACAAGAGATCTGAGTTGGAAGAAGTCAGTTGCGAACCGGAAAAAGGACTTTTGGGATTTAAAGATCTGACTTTTTCTTATAACAAAAATCCTGAACCTATCTTTGAGCATGTTTCCTTGGGGTTGCCACAGGGAATCATTGCCTTGATTGGTAATAACGGTGTCGGTAAGACAACTCTGGCAAGAATTCTAACAGGCTTAAATAAAGCGGGATCCGGAGAATTTTTTATAAAAGGGGAGAAACAGTCTCAATCAAAGTTAATAAAAAAAGTAGCTATCGTTTTACAAAATGCTGATTACCAGCTCCATATGAAGACTGTTTTTAAGGAAGTCATGGTTTCATTGGAGGTCAGCGGCTGTAAAGGTGGCGAAGAAGCTGCAAAGCAACTATTGCAAATGTTTAATTTGCAGGATTTGGCCGATCGCCATCCTCAATCTCTGTCAGGAGGGCAAAAACAGCGTCTGGTTATCGCATGTGCTTTTGCAAAAAATCCTGATGTCATTATTTTGGATGAACCGACGAGCGGCCTTGACGGACTGAATATGAAAAGAATTGCTGAAGGACTCCGGATGCTTGCCGGTAAAGGCAAATCAATTATTGTTATTACTCACGATCTTGAACTAATGGAACTCTGTTGCAAACAGGCCATTCGTTTGCCACTTAACTAAAAGGAAAATTATGAATAAAGAACAAAGAAGCCAAAAAGTTGCAGAACTGATGAATGCAAAATTCCCTGTAACTATCGGAAGTATTGCTAAAGCTCTTGAATGCAGCTCTTTGGAAGCGGCCAAAGAATTACCTGCAGACAATGTATCTTTTGCTGACGGAAGCGAATTTAAATCTGTTTGGGAAGAGTTGTGCAACTGGGAAAAAGCAACTCTAATTGTCCAGCACATGGGTAATGTTTTTGAAATTGCCTGCAAGCTAGCACCAGGGAAAGAGGCAATGGGTTACTACAACATCATGGGCAATAAATCTCCATTAGGCGGCCATCTGAAGTTTGACCAATACAAAGAAATCGGCTTTATTACACTTCCTTTTATGGGCCGTGAAAGCCACTTTGTTGCTTTCTTTAACGAAGCCGGTGAAGAAATCTTTTCTGTTTACGTCGGACGTGAAAAACATGAACTGATTGAGTCAGCTAAAGAATCTTTCCTGGCAATGCAGAAAAAATACAGAGGGTAATGATGAGAAACCTTGTTGTTTATTCTTCCTTGACAGGCAACACTAAAAAAGTTGCTGAGGCTATAGCGGGAGCTCTGCCAAATTCCGAATTACATACTTCGGTTTCCAACCCGGCAGTTGATGAAGAAGACAATGTGTTTGTCGGCTTCTGGTGCGACAAAGGCCAGATCGATGAGCCGGCACTTTCATTTATCAAAAACTCCGGAATTAACAAAGTTGCTTTGTTCGGAACATTGGGCGGAGATCCAACCAGTGAACAGGCAGAGAACTTCAAAAAGCGTGTTATCGAGGCAATTCCGGCCCATATAGAAGTTCTTTCTATCCGTTTATGGCAGGGAAAAGTAGATCCGAAAATCATTGAGATGATGAGCAAAATGCCAGGTGCTCGCCCAATGACAGCGGAAAGGCAAGCCCGTCTGGATGAAGCGGCGAAACATCCTACGATCAAGGACTGTGAAGAAGCCGCTCAATGGGCAAAAGAAGTTTGTGGAATTTAGAAGGTTGTTTAAATGAATCTCAAGGAAATCTATGAGTTGATTGGACCGGTCGGTGCAGTATTAATTGTTGTTGGACTTGTCGGAAGTTACTTAGCTCTCTGGAACACTTTTTACCTCAACAAAGTTTGGAAGCAATTTAAAAAAGAATTTGCATCCATGAAAAAGAGCAAGGGCAAGGAACTTTACAAATACAAGGCAGATAATAATAATCCGATGATATGTATTATCCGCGATATTGTATTTACTCATGCTTTCCACTCTGACGACATCAGAGCAGAGGTTGCTTATTTATTCCATAAGAACTTTAAGCCGATTACGAACAGTCTGGGCTGGATAAAACTCATCGCAGCCATCTCTCCCTTGCTCGGACTGTTAGGAACTGTTTTAGGGATGGTCACCGTTTTTAAAACCATTGCATCGAGTTCTTCACCGGATCCGACGATGCTGGCCGGAGGTATCTGGGAAGCATTAGTCACAACTGTGCTTGGTTTAATAGTTGCCATTCCGATGCTGATGGCTTATTACTACCTTCTGCTGAAGATGAAAGGGTTCAGAATAGAAGCCGTGGAGCATAGTTATCAGGCTATTGAATGGATTAAACAACTCGATAGTAAAAACGAAGAACTTCAAAATAATCTCAACAATCATGTTCAACCTTGTACAAAGGATTAAACGATGTTTGATGAATTAGATGACGAAGTCCAAATTGATTTGACACCTTTAATCGACGTCATTTTTATGCTGGTCATTTTCTTTGTTATGACCATGACGTTTTCTAAACCGGTGATGGATATTCTTTTACCTCAATCGGAGACATCTGCTGAGAGAAGGGAAAATGCGACTCTGGTACTGTCAGTAGATGCAGAGGGAAGACTGTTTTCAGATAACAGGGAATTGACAAAAGAAGAATTGCCAACTTTTTTAGATTCCAAACCGGAAGCTTTACTGAATCTGTTTATTGACGAAAAAGCACCTTTTGAGGTTTTTATTGCCATTGTTGATCAAGCGAAATTAAAACGGGGCGGTAAATTCGTAATTTCAACCAAGAAGAAAGCAAATTAACAATGTTATCGAGAAAGCCTGTAGACGACGAGTTAATCAAACACAGCAAACGGAAAGCTATCGCTCTGACAGCGGTCGCTTTTATTTGCTGCATGTGCTTTTATGGGTTTAACGAGAAAAAATTAAAAATCGAAGCTCAGCCTGTTCAGTCCGTTGAGCTGTATTTCGAGCAATTTGAACCTCAAGAACCGGTTCAGCCTGAAGCCGAGGAAAAGCTATTAACGGTTGACGAAAGCGATTTTAAGATTGAAAAGCCGATAGAGGAGGGAAAGAAAGAAATCACACCCGAACCTCCGAAACCGGAACCTATAGTTTCCGATGAGCCTCCCAAACCAAAAGATGAGGTAAAACCAAAAGAAGTTATCAAGCCGAAGGAAGACGTAAAGAAAAAGCCTCCGGTGAAAAAACAACCCATCCAGGAAAAGAAAGAAGTCAGAAAGGTCACAAAAACCGCCGGATCCCAGGAAACAGCTCAAACTACTGTTAAGCAGGCCGGAGAAGACGTCAATGCCAAGAAAGCACAAAATCAGATCGTAAATTTATTGGTGGCACTGGTTGAAAGAAAGAAGCGTTATCCCAAAGTTTCCAGACGAAGCGGACAAGAAGGAACAACGGAAATCCTGTTTAAGATTTCTCCGATGGGGAAGGTTGTTTCTGCCAGAGTAGTTAAGAGCTGTCCTTTTAAACCATTGAATAACGCCAGCGAAGAAGTCGGACAAAAAATTGTCGGGACGGATCTTGGTATTTCAAATACGGGTATTAGCGTCGTTATTCCCGTCAGGTACCAACTTCAATAGTTTAGAACCACAAAGAAGCCGCACAAAAACCTAAAGACAAGGCCAATACAATATTTATTGGTCTTGTGTAATTTGCGAATAGGCGGGCAAAAATTGAACCGAAGGCCGACCATACTAAATTACAAGCTGAGCCCATTGCAGCAAGGAAGAAAGAAAAGAATCCTAAAGTAGCCGGTTCTGAGAAATTTGGGAGAATAAAGACCTGCATGGAAAGAATTCCATAAACCATAATTTTAACGTTTACAAACTGCAGACAAAATCCGGAAATAAAGGCTTTTTTATTATCAATTTCAAACGGTTTGACACTGTAGACTGCGGTCAGAATTTTCCAGGCCAGCCAAAGTAAATAAAGGGTTCCCAATATTTTCATCGGCAGCATGATTTGAGGGATCATACTATTTAAGGTTGCACAGAAAATGCAACATAGCAGCATAACCGCAAAAAAGCCGGTAATGATACCTGCATTGAAAGGAAGAGCTTTGAAGAATCCAACTCTCATTCCCCACGACATAGACATGATGTTGTTAGGCCCCGGCGTGATAGTAGAGGCAAAGGCATAAAGAATGAATGTTGACCAAGAAAACATAATGAGATTGTCTTTAATAAGAATGGTTCTTGAGGTTAAAAAATTATAACGACTATTGTTGGGTTCTTTTTGGTGAGAGGTAAGTATCTGCATGGTAGATGCAAACAGTTTGGCCTAAGACCCATTGAGGTTAACCCGTGTCACTCCTCCCGGGTCTGCCCATTCTGCTTCTATGTATCAAAAAAGAACAGGGTGTCGTCGGACTGCTTTAAGTGCCAAGAATGCGGCTACGAGGGGCA
>CANTYJ010000068.1 GCA_947854175.1 uncultured Turicimonas sp.
GATGTTGACAAACAAAAGAGCCTGCTCAATCTGTTTGAAAATTACATACGCCAGCACTGATCAATTGAGAACAACACTCATTGGGTGCTCGATGTCGTGTTTAACCAGGATCGGCTCCAAACGGTCAATCCTGAATATTTACAGAGACTCACCTCACTAACAAAAATTGGTCTAAATACTTTGGATAAATACAGAAAGATCCTTAAAGACGAGAATCTATCCATCTCCTCAATGAGGGTGATGATGTCGAGCATTGACAAGGCTATCGATTGTTTGGAGAAAGTTTACAGTCAGAAATCAGATTTCTAGATGGGTAGGCCCTGGTCGCCGTGGTTATAAAAACCCTTTATATATAAATGAGTTATAATTAACGTTTGTTGTTTTAACTTTGAAAAAATGGAGGAATTAATGGAGCTCAAAGCTACAACAGTGGGAGGATATCTTCGCGAATTGCCTGCCGATCGTCGTGTAGCAATGGCCCGCGTCTGTTCAATGATTAGACGCTCAGCCAGAGGTGTCCGTGAATCAATGCGTTACGGATTAGCCTTCTATGAACTTCATGGTCCTCTTTTCGCTTTAGAATCCACAGAAAAATCCATGACTTTGTTCGTGGCTGAACCCTCTGTGATCGAATCGATTAAGGATTCTGTTAAAGGAGTCATTTCGGAGAGAAGCGCAATTCGTTTCGACGATCTCAATAGAATTCCATTGGATTTATTAGAAAGAATCGTTAGAGACTCTGTTGCTGCCCGTAGAGAACGTGTAAAGACTTCTTCTGCTCCTACACAAAAAGAACTTTTAGTCCTTTGGAAAATTTCGGAAGAAGAAGCAAAAGCTCCGCCTCCAATCGTCAGAATCCCGATGGGTAAAGAAGAAGAGGAACAGACAGAAGAAAACGCAGTCGTTCGTGAAGAACCGGAAGAAAAACCAACTGAAATTCTCCGTGCACCGACATTTAAAGATCCTGCCATGACAGCCACTTCCAGTCCGAAGAATCCGGCACTGAAAAAAGAACCTGTCAAGTCAGTTATTCGCAGACGAGCACCGAGAAAAAAAGCAGCCACAACTGAAACTGCGACTAAGACAAAAAGAACAAAGAAGGAAAGCTAAATCGTAGTTCCTTCCCAAGTTAAGCTTCCACCGACCAGTGGAAGCTTTTTCTTCCTCTATAGTTCATTCACTGCGAATTTTGGCTAACCTACTGCGAGAGCTATATGGATAAGAAAGAAAAGAAAAAACTTTGGACTTGGCTAGTCATTCTAGTCGCTTTTATATTCTTTGCTTTTATGGCATTACTACCACTTCCGTGGGAAGAGGGAGCGGATGTTCCTGCGCCTAATCCGACAATAGAAAACGGTTAAATATATTCATCTATTATATTCTTAGTTGCATTTTTCGTAACTTTATCTATCCATTTCATGATGTGAGAAATTGTTCTCACATCATTTTATTTTTGAGCCTAAATCAATCACTGTCCTATCTTAACTTTCCTATTTTCTGTAAGAGTTTATTAACATTGGGGTTTATAAGTAAGTATTTTGTATAACGACATAGAATTTTTGTATTGCCTATGAAAAAAATGGATAAAAAGTTGGTTTGGGAACTATCCCTTGTAATTTGTTGCAAAGTAGCTCTCATCGCGACTATTTGTATCGTTTTCTTCGGTCCTGAAACAAAGATTGATCAGACACCTGAAGCCGTCAGTGCAGGAATTCTTTCGAGAAGTACACAAATTATTGATAACGAAGAAGGACAGAGAAAATGCTCTCAACAGAACTAGTTGACCTGTCGCGTCTGCAGTTTGCAGCAACGGCAATGTATCACTACTTGTTTGTACCTCTGACATTAGGCCTTTCCATGATGCTTGTTGCCATGGAAGCCTGTTACCTGAAGACCGGCAAACAAGTTTACAAAGATATGGTGAAATTCTGGGGTAAGTTATTTGGTATTAACTTCGCCCTTGGTGTCACAACCGGTATCACCATGGAATTCCAGTTCGGTACGAACTGGTCCTACTACTCCCATTACGTCGGCGATATCTTCGGTGCCCCTCTGGCTATTGAAGGGTTAATGGCGTTCTTCCTTGAATCAACCTTCATCGGTTTATTCTTCTTTGGTTGGGACAAACTCAAAAAAGGGACTCACTTTGTTTGTACCGCTTTAATGGCTCTTGGTTCCAACCTCTCTGCTTTATGGATTTTGGTTGCTAACGGTTGGATGCAGTATCCGGTCGGTTCCTCCTTCTCCTATCAGACAATGCGTATGGAAATGAACGACTTCTTTGCAGTTGTTCTCAGTCCATGGGCTCAAACAAAATTCTTCCATACCATTACAGCCGGATACGCAACCGGCGCGGCTTTCGTTTTAGCAATTTCTGCATGGTACCTGCTCAAGGGACGTGACATGGAATTCGCAAAACGCAGCTTCCGTATTGCGGCCATCTTCGGTTTGTGCTCTTCCATTCTTGTTGCATGGCAGGGCGATGAATCAGGTTATCTTGTCGCACAGGATCAGCCGGCCAAATTAGCTGCTATGGAAGGCATGTGGGAGACAGAACCTGCTCCTGCCTCGATGGCTCTTATCGCTTTTGCTGATCCGGAAAAACAGGAAAACACCTTTGAAATTAAGATTCCTTATTTAGCCGGTATTTTGTCTACACGTAGTTTTGATAAGACCATTCCGGGCCTCAAAGAAATCATTGCTGAAAACAAAGTCAAAATCGAAAGCGGAGTTAAAGCTGTTGATGCTTTGCAAAAGCTCAGAAAAGATCCGAATAATGCAGAACTTAAAGCAGAGTTCGACGCTCATAAGAAAGATCTAGGCTTTGGACTTTTGACTAAGAAGTATGAAGAAGATCCTGCCAAGGTCACACCGGAAATTATTGCTAAAGCAGCCAACGACTCTATCCCGTACTCCATCGATGCAATGTTCTATTCATTCCGTCTAATGGCCGGTGTCGGCGTAGCTTTGTTATTTATTTTCGGCGCCTCAACTTGGTTCGCCTACAAGAGAACCGCCTGGAACAAACAATGGCTTCTCAGACTTGCCATCATAGCAGTACCGTTACCCTGGCTCGCATGCGAAGCCGGATGGTTCGTTGCTGAATATGGCCGTCAACCGTGGACAATTTGGGAAATCCTTCCTACACACTTGTCGGTATCTTCCTTATCCGTCGCTTCTGTCTGGGGTTCATTAGCAGCTTTGGTTGCCCTGTACTCCGGTTTACTCATTGTTGAAGCATGGCTGATGGTCCGCTTCGCTAAGTTAGGGCCGAGCTCACTTGGAACCGGTGCCTATCACCATGAACAGACTGCCAAGTAAGGAGAATTAAAATGTTAGATTATGAAGTTCTAAAAGTTATTTGGTGGCTCTTTATTGGTGTCTTGTTGGCAGGTTTTGCCATCATGGACGGCCAAGATATGGGTATCGGTACATTGTTACCGTTCCTTGGCAAAAATGATGAAGAAAAAAGAATCATGATCAACGCGGTCGCTCCCCACTGGGACGGCAACCAGGTATGGTTCATTACCGGCGGTGGTGCAATTTTTGCCGCGTGGCCTCTCATTTATGCAACATCCTTCTCCGGTTTCTACTGGGCTATGTTGTTAGTCTTGTTTGCTCTGTTCTTCAGACCGGTAGGTTTCGACTACAGAAGCAAAGTCGATAACACTTCCTGGAAAACCACCTGGGATTGGCTCCTGTTCGTCGGCAGCGTAGTTCCTCCGATTGTCTGTGGGGTTGCTTTCGGCAACCTCTTACAAGGTGTCCCGTTCTACTTTGACGATCATTTAAGAAGTTTCTACACAGGATCATTCTGGGCGCTTTTGAATCCGTTTGCTTTAGTTTGCGGAATTGCTTCCATTGCAATCTTCGTAGCTCAAGGTGCCAACTATCTTGCTTTGCGTTCTGTCGGTGACTTGTCTTCTAAGGCAGTTAGGATTTCACAGGTTGCCGGTTTATTGTTTGCCGTCCTGTTTGTGGTTGCTGCTGTTTGGGTTTATTTTGGAATCCCCGGCTATGTAATTACTTCAACGGTTGATCCGGCCATGTTACCAAACCCACTGAACAAAACTGTAGAGATTCGTGAAGGTGCCTGGTTCGCAAACTTTGCTACCTATCCTGCTCTCTGGCTTGTCCCCGTTACTGCCTTGTTAGGCTCTTTACTCTCAGTCATGTTCATCAGTCAACACAAACCGGGTTGGGCCATCATTTTCAACTCCCTGGCTATGATCGGAACAGTGTTTACTCCTTTAGTAGCCATGTTCCCGTTCCTGATGCCCTCATCGTCAAATCTGGCATCTTCTTTGACAGCTTGGGATTGCACAAGTTCTCAAACAACACTGTTCACAATGTTTATCGTTACCCTGATATTCCTTCCGATTGTACTTTTATACACCGGTTGGGCTTATAAGGTCCTAAGTGGAAAACTCACTGAAAAGACCATTCAGGACAACTCTAAGAACTTGTACTAAAACAACTCGAAACCTAACGGAAGGATTTAATTATGATTTATTTACTATGGTTCATATGTTTGGTTTTGATAATTTGGGGAAGCGCCAAATTTACAACTAAGCTAGATGAAAATTAATAACTAACTTAAAACCCGGCCTAAAAAGACCGGGTTAGTTTTGAACAGACCATGCGGATACTTTCATTTTTAATTGCGTTACTTGTCGCAGCAACAATCATTGTGTATCCCAGAATCATTTCTACTGACATGCACTCCGTCCCACACGGCTGGCTTGTCGGACTACTTCTGGGAATGAGCTTTAGTTTTGTCTACGGAGTCGGTTTTGTTCCTAACAACCGGATCCTGAGATTAATCTTTAGCCCTGTTATAGCGTGGCCTTTAATCGCGGTTTGCGGAGGGATCGTTCTCTCTCAAAGCCCGATGAAGTTTTTCTAAAAATCTTCTGAGTATTTTTATTACTCACTTAACGGAATAAAAGTTCCATTAGCGCACCCAAACCGTAGTCGGAACGGGTGCGCTCCTCTCCATTTTCCACTACTGTCCGCATTAGTTAACGTCAGACAATTCTTTGATTTCGAGCTCACAGGCTTTTTTGCTTTACACGATTATGAATTTTCTGGTTTTCAACAGAATGTCCTTTCTATTTAAAAACGGAGATTAATAGTGTTAAAGCCAACGTAGTTCATGTTCTATTCGGTAACGTTGGAGCTCTTAAAACGTGTTGAGAGAGAATTAAAAAATAAGGTTGACCCCAAAACATGAGTCGGATAGTCTTCAGCCCACCTAAGGTTTCTTGAAAAGCCAGTTTAAAAATAAAATCGGAGTAGCTGCGCTATTACCGTCCTCTAAGGACGCGGTGATGAATTTACACCGGACACAGTCTCCTCGTCCGACCAAAGGGTTCATGGTAACTCCCGGCGGTGAGAACTCAATCTGCAAATTCCTATTTAAGACTTTTTAAAGTATTTAGTAATGGTTCATCTGAGAGATATTTGGGATGAATTCAGATATGACATTTCAACCATTCGAACCAGGAACAGAAAACCAAGTACATCCTGTCAATGGCCTTAACCGTGCTTGAACTCGCTTGTTTGTTAATTTCAAAAAATAGATGGATAAACTTGTCTATTAATACTTCAACAAACTTTTCCGGATTATGTTCCAGAAAAGTCAGCACTTTTCCGAATTATGTTCCAGAAAAGTCTGCATCAAAATCATTTCTATTGAATAAAATTTACAGAGACATTTTTCTATCACGTTCAACAGCTTCTCCTGCTAGTCTTTGCAGCGTTCTTCAAAGTGCCGGCTCAACTACCGATAATCCTCAACTTATAATTAATTGAAATAATATGGAGTCTAATTACACCGTTGTAATGACTACATCGTCCCGTCTATATATAAACTTTTCAAGAAATAAGCGGAGATCCCAAAAAGGAACTGCCGCTTTTTAGTGTTCGTTAAAACCGGTTGTATTGGTTGTATTAATATATCGGCATGGGTAGCCCGTCTGACAGACGCATCCACCCACGAATGATTCTGTAGCACACCCAAATTCCGAGAATAATAAATCCGATTAACCAGACTGCCAGACCTACAAGAATAAACGCCAGAACAAAGCCTACGAGCCAAACAAGGATAATCCACAAGAAGGCATACCAGAATGTACGAATTTGCCAGGTAAAGTGACTGGCCAAATAAGTTCCTTGGACATCAGAGCGTTTAACGTAATTGATAATTACCGCAATAATTGAGGGCCACCCAAACACAAATGCGGTAGCAATGGATGCCCCAGAGAAGACTCCCAAGATAATTGATATTCCATGTAACAAATACACGATTTGCGTAATTGTGACAAGATTTCTAGGAACCTGACGCGGATCAGGCTGTTGTTGATTGTCAACAATTTGATAGTTATCCACACTCATCTCCTGATTAGATATTCGTATCTCTAAACTAAATTTAACGATATTTATACCTGTAATAGACAAGTACTTGGTATTTTTAGGACCAATACTTACCGCTCTTTACAGAACAACTTGCTTTTTTCTCGCTGTAATTGTTTCGTCAAGTAAAAATCACGTCGCCTCGTGACATAATTAAAAATTGGATTCACGGAGACGATTATGAGAGTTCTGCTAGTTGAAGACGATGAAATGATTGGTGAGGCCGTCGCTGACGGACTAAAAGCCGAAGGGTATGCCGTAGACTGGGTAAAAGACGGAAACTCTGCCACTATCGCTTTGAATACAACATCCTTTGGAATTGTTATTCTGGATTTAGGACTTCCGGGCAAGGATGGTATCAATGTTTTGCGTGATATGCGCCGTAATAAAGACCACACACCCGTTTTAATCACTACCGCCAGGGACACTGTTAACGACAAAATTGAAGGGTTGGATTCAGGTGCCGATGATTATTTAATCAAACCGTATGATTTGGATGAATTAAATGCTCGAGTCAGAGCTTTGATCAGACGTTCGGCCGGTCGTGCAGATCCGATTATTGAAAGAGGACGGCTAAAGATTAACCCGACAACTCGTGAAGTCTTCTTTGACGGACATTCAATCATTCTTTCAAGCAAGGAGTATGCCCTTTTATTTGCGCTTGCAGAACGCAAAGGGATTGTCCTCTCTCGTTCACAGTTAGAAGAAAAACTTTACAACTATGATTCCTTGATCGGCTCAAACGCAATTGAAGTTCATATCCACCACCTTAGAAAAAAACTTTCTGAAGACAGTATCAAAACAGTCAGAGGTGTCGGTTACATATTGGAGACATAATTGTTCTCCATCCGTAAGCGCTTAATTGCCTCCGTCATATTTATTCTTCTGGTCAGTACGTTTTGTGCCGGAGTTGGTAGCTATTTTGCTATTCAACAGCAGGTGGACAGACTTTTGGATAACTCATTAAAACAAGTTGCTCTGTCTTTGAATACACTTCATTCCGGCGAATTGTCCTTTTTAAGAAAGCACAAAATCCAGGCAGATGAGAATATCGTTGTCCAAATTTACGATCCGATTAGCGGCGTAACTTTTATCTCCCGTGACATGAAATTTCTCCCCTTGGCCGAGAGAACAGGCTTTTCTGATTTACTTATCGACGGAAAACCTTGGCGCTTATATACATCTCAAAGCAGAAGCGGCCAAATCATTGAAGTTGCACAGCCACTTCATCTGCGAAATCAGGCAGTTCTTCATGCAGCCAAACCGATTCTTATTCCTTTGTTGGTTGCAGTTCCATTAACAGCAATTATTCTCTGGTTAGTTATCGGGCAAGGATTTTCCAGTCTCGCTTCAGCAACCAGAGCGATTGCTAGACGTTCCCCGACATCTTTGAAACCTTTATCGATGAAGGGCCTCCCTGAGGAGCTGGCACCCCTCGTAACCTCTTTAAACGATCTTCTAGAAAGATTGTCCGACAGTTTCAAGCTACAAAACCGGTTTGCTTCCGATGCTGCCCACGAATTACGAACCCCGTTAACCGCATTGTCTCTTCAAATCCAATTGGCAGAAAGAGCCAAAACTGAAGAGGCCAGGCAGAAAGCATTTTCACGCTTAAAAGAGGGAGTTAAAAGAGCAACCCGTTTAGTCACACAACTCTTAACGATGGCACGGTTAGATCCTGAGAATTCAGACAAACCGATGCTCCCATTAAATCTTCACCAGCTTGCGGAAAACGTAAAAGACGAATTAACAGTCGTCGCCCAACAGAAAAACATCACAATTTCTACAGCTGGCGATGAACATTCCATCGTTATCGGAAACAAGGATGCATTGGCGCTGGTCATTACTAATCTTTGTGATAACGCTATTCGTTATACATCTGAAGGCGGACATATTCGAATATCAACAGAGTCTAAGGATGGCATCGGAACGATAGCAGTTTCAGACGACGGTCCAGGTATACCTGAACAGGAACGTGAAAGAATTTTTGAACGTTTTTATAGAGCTGAGGGGACAAAGACTATTCCGGGAACGGGCATTGGACTCGCGATTGTCCGGCGTGTTGCAGAATTACACGGAGGTAAACCGCACCTGGCAGAGGGCTTAGACGGTAAAGGGATCACCTTTAAAATCTCCTTCCCTGCCAGCATGGAGAAACGCACGGAACACCATCCTGAGGATGAGGAAGATTAATTTTATCCTCAGGTTGTCCTGATCAAAATTTCAATTACATCTTGTTGGATACTGCGGTTGCTCCTTTATGAATCCCGTTGCCGGCTGCGGAGACGTCCTTACCGATCCCTTTTACAGTATTGCATCCTGCTAAAGCCATAAGAAAAGCCATTAATAGTGCCAAGGCTCCGAATTTCTTCATGTAACTTTTCTCCAAAATTAAAGTTTGTTCTGCACTGCTGTCGCCGCACTATCGATATCCGAGCCGACAGCTGAAACGTCCTGGCCTACTCCTTTGACAGTATTACAGGCAGACACACCTAAACTAAAGACAATTGTTAAAAGTAAAACTAGAAATTTTTTCATCGGAAGCTTCTCCTTCTTTGATTCTTCTGATGGTAAAGATTTATTTAGACGTAAGAGTTACTCTTCATCCATTACGGGATTAATGTTATGTACCTAACGTAGCAAAATAGATATTAATGCCGGAAATTCGTTGGCAATCAAAGCGGATCAGCAGGCCATTTGAAAATTATCGTTACTCTTTATTAAGCTAACTTTAAGCTAAATTTAAGTTCATTTTTTGATGATTGTTAATCTAAAAGTATTAGAAAATTGAGGCAGTTACATATATGACTTCAGCACTTGCAAAGAAAACTCTTCTTGCATCCGCAATCTCTTTCTCATTCTTGTTTCCGGCAACCGGCTTTTCTTTCCTTGGGAACACTTCTGCAATAGCCCAAGAAGCAAATTCCAGCGTTGTTATGACTGTCCCTGACTTCTCCAAACTGGTTGAAGAAACAGGCAAGACAGTTGTAAGCATCGAGACATTAAAGAAAGCAAAAAAAGCAACCCGTAGCAGAGGACAAGGCGTTGATCCTTTCGAAGAATTAAGAAGATTTGGTTTTCCTCTTCCGTTCGGTCCCGGCTTCGAAGGATTTGGTACTCCGGAAAGACGTGGACAAGGTTCAGGGTTCATTATTTCTTCAGACGGTTACATTCTGACCAACCATCACGTTGTAGCAGGGGCTGATGAGCTCACCGTCCATCTGACAGACAAGAGAGAATTCAAAGCCAAAGTCATTGGCAGTGATGAAAAGACAGACGTCGCTGTCATTAAAGTTGATGCCAAGAATCTTCCTGCCGTTAAAATCGGCAAATCTGATCAAGTCAAAGTTGGCGAATGGGTTGCTGCCATTGGTGCTCCTTTCGGTCTGGAAAACACCGTAACACAAGGTATTGTCTCAGCAAAGAGCCGTAACCTCCCGGATGATCAATTCGTTCCTTTCATTCAGACGGACGTTGCTGTTAACCCCGGAAACTCCGGCGGTCCACTTTTCAATATGAAAGGTGAGGTCATTGGAATCAACTCTCAGATTTTCTCTACAACCGGCGGGTTCATGGGAATGTCTTTTGCAATTCCAATTGACTTAGCTATCCAAATTAAAGATCAGCTTATCAAGAACGGTAAAGTTTCCAGAGGCAGAATCGGAGTCATGATGCAGCCTTTGACTCCTGAGCTTGCAAAGAGCTTTGGTCTCAAAGATGAAAAAGGAGCACTTGTCGTTCAATTGGAAGAAAACGGCCCGGCTGACAAAGGCAAAATGAAAGAAGGCGATGTCATCATCGAGTTTAATGGTAAACCGATTATTGAAACGATTGAGTTATCTCATGCCGTTGCCGGTGCTAAACCCGGAGAGAAGGTCAAAGTTAAAGTACTTCGTGAAGGAAAACCCGTTGAGTTGACAATTACAATTGCAGAAATGCCTTCTAACGGCAAACTCAACATGAAGACACAGCCGATGAAATCCTCTGTTGACCGTCTAGGACTTTCTACCAGGGCTTTAACCAAAGAAGAAGCTAAAAAAAATACAAAAGGTGGTATTGTCGTTGAATCAGCAGAAGGTCCGGCAGCTGAAGCAGGGATTCAGCGAGGAGATATTATTCTTAGCGCCGGCGGTAAACGCGTTAAGTCCGCTGAAGATCTCAAAAAGATCGTTGATAGTGCCAAAGGATCTATTCCAATTCTTGTTGACCGTAAGGGTCAAAGAATCTTTGTTCCTGTTCCTTTAAAAAATTAACAGTTGAAAACGGTTTAAGAAATCCGGTTCTCATTAAGAGGCCGGATTTTTTTGTGTGTAGTGCAAAGTAGTAAACGTTTTGCCTTCTAAAACAGAAGGATGTCTTAAAAGTTTTCCTGAAGAAGCTATAGGAAGCTCATCAACCCAGGCTATTAGCCGTGGAGATTTATATCTGGCCAGCGTTTCTGACAGGCAACGAATAATGCTCTCGGGCTGTGGCAATTTTTCTCTGTTTTCCGGAACTAGTAATGCTGAAACAATTGCTCCCCAGGTATCATCAGGTTTCCCGATGACTAAAGCCTGCTTAATCCCCTCTATGGACTCTAATGCCGTTTCTACTTCATTTGGATAAACATTATCACCTCCGCTTAAGATGACATCTTTTTCTCTTCCGCGGATATGAATAAAGCCATTTTCATCGATGTAACCAATATCACCTGAGTCAAACCAGCCGTCCACGTTTTTAACCGGCCGATCCCAATAACCTGACATCAACATTGGGCCACGAACGAAAACTCTTCCCTCATCAATTTTTATTTCTGCGCCGGGATTGGCTTTGCCGCTGCCGGCGGTGATTGAATACCGGAAGTCAAACGGAGTCGTCACTACATTGCTGGCGGTCTCTGTCATGCCATAAGTCATCACGAGAGGAAAACCTCTTTTAAGTGCTGCTTCACGAACCTTCCGAGATGTAGGTGCTCCACCGACCAAAAAAGTCTTAAACTTTTTTCCCGGTCGCCAGTCAGGACACTCTTCCAGTATCTTAATGAGCATTGTCGGAACTATAGACGCAATAGTAACTTCATCTTTGTCCCAGCTCTGAGTGTATGACTGAGCACTGAACTTGGGAGCAAAGGAAATAGCCGTTCCTGCTATTAGACTGCGTGTGATAATTGAGAAGCCGCCGATACGCGCAGGAGAAAGACTCAGCTGCCAGACATCACCATATTGCAATGGGATATTACGGCCGCTGGAAAGAGCACTCTCGTATAGAGCCCTACGGGTCAAAATGGTAGCTTTTGGTTTTCCGGTTGAACCCGATGTAAAAATCACGATGGCCGTATCGTCCGGTAAGGGTTCTTTAAATTCCTGGACCTGCTTCAAAAATCTGTTTTTTTCATTGACTGTCAGTGATTGATGAAACAGCAAAATCGGAACCTTTAATTCCAATAGAGCGTAAATGGATAATAATGAGTCCAGATCCGCTTTTACAGTCAAAGAAAAGGGCACGGAAAGCTCTGTCTTCTCAAGCTCTTCAACTCTCTTTTTAACCAAGGCAGCTACTTGAGCAAACGACAAGTCCTCCCCATCCGGACCGCCATGCTTGACGGCTACTCTGTCAGGATTGCTCTTTGCGGCATTACTTATAGAAAGCGGATCTGTTGTCATTTTTATGGAAGTCTTGGGAACTTCTTGAAATTCGGGCGGCGTTTTTCCAAAAATGCTTTCTTGCCTTCTTTGCCTTCTTCTGTCATGTAGAAAAGCAAAGTTGCATTTCCAGCCAATTCCTGGAGACCGGCCTGTCCATCACAGTCTGCATTTAAAGCAGCCTTCAGACAACGGATGGCCAAAGGAGAGTTAGCCAAGATTTCACGACACCATTGAACGGTTTCTTCTTCCAGATTTTCATAAGGCACTACCTTATTGACAAGTCCCATGTCCAAAGCTTCCTTGGCGTCATAGAAACGTGCCAGGAACCAGATTTCACGGGCTTTTTTCTGGCCGACAATCCGGGCCATGTATGAAGCGCCCCAGCCACCGTCGAAAGACCCGACTTTAGGACCTGTCTGGCCAAAGCGGGCGTTATCTGCAGCGATAGTAAGATCGCAGATCATGTGCAAAACATGTCCGCCGCCAACACACCAGCCTGCAACCATTGCGATTACCGGTTTAGGGCAGGTTCTGATTTGTCTTTGAAGGTCAAGAACATTTAAACGAGGGATACCATCGCTTCCGACGTATCCGCCTTCTCCTCTGACTTTTTGGTCTCCGCCTGAGCAAAATGCATCTTTTCCATACCCGGTCAGAATAATGACGCCGATATTTTCATCGTCACGTGCATCTGCCAAGGCTGTTTCCATCTCTCTAACTGTCAGAGGACGGAAAGCATTTCTGACCTCAGGGCGGTTAATAGTGATTTTTGCGATACCTTCATCACTTTTTTCGTAAATAATATCTTCAAAATCTTTAACTTTTGTCCAAACAGGAACTTTGGGCAAGTTTGAAGTATCCAACTGCGGTTGCATATCTAAATCCTAAAATTGAAGTCGATATATATTAATCATTTATTTTGCTTTGCAATGGATTGCGCCAAGACTTTCCATTTTTCTGATTCTGAAGCAATGAATTCTTTAAATTGAACTGAATCAGAGAAAACCGGTTCTGCACCCATCTTCAGGATTCTTTCTCTTACTGTGGCATCGTCGCGGATGTTATGAATTGCGGTAGAAAGGCGTTGAACAGAGCTTTCTTGAACCCCTTTCGGAAGAACATAACCGTCCCAAGCACAGAGATCGTAATCTTTAACACCAAGCTCCTGGAGGGTCGTAACTTCAGGAACTGTAGATAATCTTCCTGAGGTGGAAACGCCGACTGCTTTCAGGGAACCTTTACGAACATGAGGCAAAGCATTTGCCATTACATCAATCATAAAAGGAATGCGACCAGCTAAAACCTCAATCATGGCAGCTGCACCGCCGGCATGAGGAACATGGGTAAATTTTAATCCGGTTTGTTGCGCAAGGAATTCACCTGCCAAATGGCTGGTTGTTCCGACTCCTGATGAAGCAAAGAAAACTTCCCCCGGGTGGTTTTGTGTGTACTTAACTAAGGAATCAAAGTCCGTCACACCCTTAATTGCTTTGGTATTTAGAACCATCATCAACGGAACACGGGAAAGCTGGCCTGCCGGTATCAAATCTGTTTGAGGGTCGAATTTCATGTTGGAATATAAGTACTTATTCACACACATGATTCCGTTCGTGACGTAACCAAAAGCTCTCTCTTTGTTACGCTCTTCAATCAACTGTGTAATACCGAGATTTCCGCCGGCACCCGGACGATTCAAAACGTAGATGTCCTGTTTGAGATTGGCAGAAATTCTGTCAACCGGACTTCTTCCGAGGACGTCACCGCCACCTCCCGGAGGAAACGGAATTACAAGTTTTACGCCTTTTTCTGTCTGTGCGAATGCCCGGCCGACCAAAGATGTGGTCAGAAGTCCGGCTCCCATAACATTCAACAGTGTCCGTCTTTTCATTTTGTTTGTTTCTCAAGAAAAAATACTGTATTGTACAGTACACTAAAATATCCCATTACACCAATAAGTTAAAATCGAGGAAACAATTTTTAAAGAAATCATGACGGATGCCAGTACTCCAAAAGGAAAAATCAGACAAAAAGCCATTTTGAATTCAGCTGTAGATCTTTTTATCGAGCATGGCTATGAAGGAACCTCACTGGACAAAATCATCAAAGTATCCGGGGGCTCAAGAACAACCATCTACAAAACATACGGCTCAAAACAAGGACTTTTTCTGGCTGCTCTTCAATCTATGGTTGAAGATCTCTATACAGAGTATGCCAATCAGTATGACGAAAACCGTGACTGGGAACAGGAACTGATTGTTTTTGGGAAAATTTATTTAACAGGTATTCTTACTAAAAGAGCCCTCGGTGCAGCACGTCTAATTTATTCCGAAACCGTGCGTTTTCCTGAAATCGGAAGTTGGTTCTATACCGAAGGAGCCCAACTGAGTTACGTCTGCTTTGCAAAAGTTCTGGAAAATCATATTGATCTTGATTTCAATATGCTCAAACACATCTCTAAAACTTATATCGAAATGCTCAAGAGCAACCATTATTTGAAGGCTTTATGCATTCCTTCTTACTCGCCAAGTGAAGAGATGGTAGACGAAGACGTAAGAAATTGTGCAAATATTGTCAGTGTTTTTCTGAAGCACCAAATTGATGCAAAACAGCAGTAATTGATTTATAGTCTGCACATCTTATTCTTTTAAGTCGGCCGCTCTGTCAACACAGTCCTGCCACACAAACTTTATGGTTGAATCGTTCTACCTACAATATCTATTTGGCGGATTTGTTTCACTTATCGTCATTACAAACCCTCTTTCCAAGATTCCTTTGTACATCAGTCTTACTCAAGGAATGTCACTAGCCGAAAGAAAGAAGCAGGCCAACTGGGCATGTTATTACGCCGGAGCAATTATGCTCATCAGCTTAGCGGCCGGGAACCTCCTTCTTGTATTTTTCGGAATTTCCTACGGAGCTCTTCGCATTGCAGGTGGTTTCGTAGTCGGAGTCATTGGCTATCAGATGCTTTTTGGTAGCCGAGATCAGCAAGGAGCTCCGGTTGTCAGACGTGATAAGACAGACTATTCGTTCTTCCCGCTCGCAATGCCGGGCATTAGCGGTCCCGGTACCATCGCGGTCGTCATCGGTATCGCCTCCGAGATTGCAGAACTTCCGAAAGTTATCGATATGGCAGGCGCTTTCTTCATGACAGGTGTCTCAATCCTTGCCACTTGTTTCGTTACGTGGATTGTTCTCCGTAGCTCTGAGTATCTATCCAGCAAATTAGGACCTTCAGGAACGCAAGTTTTAACTAAGCTGATGGGATTTTTACTTGTCTGCATCGGCGTGCAGTTTATCGGCTCGGGTATCCGTACTTTCATCGCCGGTTCCTAAACTCTTGCCAAAAAGTTTAACGGGATCTGTTGGTTAACAGATCCCGTTTGTTTTGAGGCTTTAAAGCGGCTTATTCAACAGTCACGCTTTTTGCCAAGTTTCTGGGTTTATCTACGTCAGTGCCTCTGACTAAAGCCGTATGATAAGCAAGCAGCTGTAGCGGCAGAACATGAAGAACCGGAGACAAATCTCCATAGTTTTCAGGCAGTTTAATAACATTGATACCGTCACCCGGCTCAATATTGGAGTCAGAGTCAGAAAAGACATACAACACTCCGTTTCTTGCCCTTACCTCCTGCATATTGCTCTTAAGTTTTTCGATCAGTTCATCATTCGGGGCAACCGTTACAACCGGCATATTTCCATCAACAAGAGCGAGTGGTCCATGCTTAAGTTCTCCTGCAGGGTATCCTTCTGCATGAATATAACTGATTTCTTTCAGCTTAAGAGCACCTTCTAAAGCAATAGGATAATGAGTGCCGCGGCCCAGGAACAAGGCATTATTCTTGTCTGCAAAAAGGGCTGCCCATTCTTTGATGGCAGGCTCTAGTTTTAGAACAATATTCATGCTGTCAGGAAGATGGAGCAATTCTTTCATTGCTTTTTCTTCTTTTTCTTTGGACAATCTGCCCTTTTCTTTTGCAATCGCCAAAGCAAGAAGATACAAAGCCACTAGTTGAGTCGTGAAAGCTTTGGTAGAGGCCACGCCGACTTCAACACCGGCTCTGGTAATGTAATGAGCCTTGGTTTCTTTTACCATTGAACTGGTTGCAACATTACATATAGTCATGGTCATATCCATGCCTAAATCCTTGGCATGTCTCAAAGCTGCAAGGGTATCGGCCGTTTCTCCTGACTGAGAAATAGTTAGAACCAGGGTATCCGGATTAGGAACTGTTTCTCGATAACGGTATTCGCTGGCAATTTCGACATCTACCGGAACCTTCGCAATTGCTTCGATCCAGTACTTACCGATCATGGCGGCGTAATAGCTTGTTCCACAGGCAATAATCAACACACGATTGAGCTTTTTAAACATCCCGGGCGCTTCAAAACCAAAAATTGCACCGGTGATACTTTGAACGCCTTCGAGAGTATCTGCAATTGCCCGTGGTTGCTCAAAGATTTCTTTTTGCATGTAGTGGTCATATTTGCCAAGAGAAATCTCAGAGGAGAACTCATGAATGATAGAGACCGGTCTCTCAATTTTTTCCCAGGTCTCTGCTTTAGCATGCCAAATTTCCAGTTTTTCCGGATTCAGATCAACAATATCGTCGTCTTCAAGATAGATGAACTTTTCAGTCACACCGGCCAGAGCAATCGGATCAGATGCTACAAAGTTTTCGCCGTCACCGAGAGCTGCAACTAAAGGAGCAGCTCTTTTTGTAGAGACGACACGGTTGGGTTCCGTTGAGCTTGTAAAAGCCAGAGCAAAAGCACCTCTGAGCCGTTTTGCTGCTTTTTTAACCGCTTCCAAAAGGTCTCCCTTATACAGGCTATGAACTAAGTGAGCAACTACTTCTGTATCTGTCTGACTAACGAATTCATAGCCTTTAGCGATTAATTCTTTTCTGAGCTCTTCATAGTTCTCAATAATGCCGTTATGAACAACACCGATGACATTATGTGAAAACAGAGGGTGAGTATTGTTGATTTCCGGACAGCCATGAGTTGCCCAACGGGTGTGGGCTATACCCGTCACTCCATGTAAATTTTCAATTTTTGTCTGTTCGATCAGAGCATTTACTCTTTTTACAGTTCTTGTTCTTTTGAGAGTTCCTTCATCAACAACAGCAATACCGCAAGAATCGTATCCGCGGTATTCAAGTCTTCTCAACCCTTCTGTCAGGATTGGAACAACATTTCTATGACTACTGGCAGCGACAATGCCACACATACTTTTCTCCAAATAAACTTAAGACTTCTTTGTAGGTCTCGGCCAACCCTCAATGGTAATGGTTTTGGCGCGTCTGACAACCAGACAGTCCTCAGGAACATCTTTCGTTACAGTTGTCCCGGCTCCTACAGTTGAATGTTTGCCTACCCTAACCGGCGCAACCAGCTGAGTGTCGCTACCGATAAAGCAATCATCTTCAATGACCGTCCTGAATTTATTAACTCCATCATAATTGCAGGTGATCGTTCCGGCACCGATATTGACTTTGGAGCCCATATCCGTATCACCGATATATGAGAGGTGATTAACCTTACTGCCGGTCCCGACATTGCTCTTTTTAATTTCGACAAAGTTTCCGATGTGAACATCATCGCTTAAATTTGTTCCGGGTCTCAGCCTGGCAAACGGACCTATTTTGTTATTAGTAGCAACTGAAGCATGATCGATATGAGTAAACGCCTCCACTGTCGTGTCTTTGCCAATTACGGCTTCTTTAATCACACAGTAAGGACCTATTTTCACATTGTCTTCAAGAACAACTTTTCCTTCGAAGACACATCCGACATCAATGAAAACATCCTTGCCGCAAGTGAGTTCTCCGCGGATATCTATGCGTTCTGCGTCAGCCAATCCGACGCCTTGTTCAAGAAGACGGTTGGCCAACTTTCTTTGAAGAGCTCTTTCGAGATTGTGGAGCTGGCTTTTATCATTAGCACCTTCTGCTTCCCAATGATCATCGAGTTTCAGCGTCTGAATCTTCTGTCCTTCTGCTGCAGCTAAACCAATAAGGTCGGTTAAATAGTATTCGCCCTGAGCATTATTGCAACCAACTTTAGCGAGCCATTCAGCAAGTTTGTCACCCGGGATGATAACAATTCCAGTATTGACCTCTTTTATTGTTTTCTGCTCGTCTGTGGCATCTTTTTCTTCAACGATTCCGACGACGTCACCTGCTTTATTTCTGAGAATTCTGCCGTATCCTGTCGGATTTTCAAGGTCCATGGTTAAGAGACCGACTTCATTTCCTGTGAGAGTTGCAAAATTCCTAAGAGTTTCTGTCGTAATTAACGGTCCGTCGCCATAAAGAACAAGCACCGGCTCTTTATTTTCCAGTAAAGGAAGAGCCTGAGCAACTGCGTGTGCAGTTCCTTTCTGTTCAAGCTGTAAAGCATACTTCACAGGTCGTCCGTCAAAGTATTCCTTAACTTTCTCAGCGCCATGACCGATTACAACCACGGGCTCTCCTGCCTCAGAAACGCCTTCAGCGGCATCAAGGACCCACTCTAGCATGGGCTTGTTAGCCAATTTTTGAAGAACTTTCGGCAAGACAGAGTTCATCCTCTTGCCTTTACCGGCGGCTAAGATAATTACATTCATTTAAAACCCTACTTTTTAAGAAGCTGCGCTGGCATCGTATAAATACTTATCTTTATTTTCTTCCCAGTTGCGAACATTGTCGCGGTTTATCTTCAATGGCAGCAAAGAAGCGATAACCATTGCAATACCGGCCGCAAGAAATCCGCAGAGAAGTGCAGGATAATCTTCACCCGTTGGAGTAAATGTCAGATATGCCCAGACAATGCTGCCAACGATAATAGAAACCCAGCAACCGAATGCCGTGGATCTTCTCCAATACAAACCGAGTGTCAGCGGCCAGAACGCACCGATAACCGGGAACTGGTAAGCCATTGCGGCAAGTTCATAAATCGGAGTACCCTCCATGCAAAGGGAGTAAGTTAGAACACCGAATGCAAAGATAATCAAAGAAATTCTCATGGCCTTTAATTCGCGTTTATCGCTTAATGGCATGATATTTCTCAAAACGTTTTCAACGAAGGTTGTTGTTGGGGCCAGCATTGTCGCAGATGCTGTTGACATAACCGCTGATAGTACGGCACCAAAGAACAGAATTCTTAGCCAAAGAGGCATATGATCTTTAATGAAAGTCGGAAGAATTTCCTGAGGATTGGAGTCCATTAAGCCGGCAGCCATTTCTGGGACAGCCACTGTGGCAGCAACAACAATAAATAACGGAATAGAGGCAAAAAGTAAATAGAAAGTTCCGCCGATGATCGGACCGGCACAGGCAATTTTAACCGTCTTGGCAGACATCACTCTCTGGAAAACGTCCTGTTGAGGAATAGAACCAATCATCATGGTGATGGCAGCAGAAATCCAGAACATCCAGCTCTTTAAATCATTTTCCGGGAAAAATCTGAACAGATCATGATCGACAGCATAAGTAGTGACTTTTCCGACACCTCCTGCCATGTCAGAGGCAAAAAATGCGACCAGTGCCAAGCCAATCACGATAATGATCATTTGGAAGAAATCGGTTAATGCGACAGACCACATACCGCCGAATACGGTGTAGAGAAGCACAACGATAGTTCCGATAATCATCGCGACACTGACACTGATGAAACCTTCAGTCAGGATATGCATCACCAGACCTAAAGCTGCGACTTGAGCGGCGACCCAACCAAGATAGGAGAGCACAACGAAAATTGAGCAGATTAACTCAACCGAAACTCCGTATCTTCTTCTATAGAAATCACCGACAGTCAACAGACTCATTTTGTAGAGTCTTCTTGCAAAGAAAGCACCTACAAGGATCAACGCCATACTGGAGCCGAAAGGCTCTTCAACGATTCCTTCCAGACCGTGCGTAATAAATTGGCCCGGGGTCCCTAAAACTGATTCACTGCCAAACCAGGTTGCAAATGTGGCCGTAATGACCATCACCAATGGCAAAGAGCGACCGGCGAGAGCGTAATCGGTTGTACTTTTAACTCTTGTAGCTGCATACAAACCGATACCGACTGTACATAACAAGTACAGACCAACGAAAATTGTCAGTTTCATTAGCTTTGTTTGTTCCCAAATAAAGAAAAAACAAAAAACTGCCGGTCCCAAAGCGCCGACAACCATCCTATTTAATTGATCTATTTTAGATTAAAAACTATCACCTGCCACTACAGATGGCGTTTCTTTAACGGATTGAACGTAAATGTTGCAATATCAAAACAAATAGGCTCACACCTTTTATGGTATGAGCCTAATGGATTCCCCGATTAATGATTATTCAGCTTGCTGAATGCCTGCTAACAACCAGCCGGATTTACCTTCTCTTGGCTTAACGAGGTTCCAAATTTCCTTAACGTCTGTCGGTTCACCGTTTTCATTGAGCTTACCTTCAAACAGAACGGAAGCAACATACTCTGTCGGAGTTGTTTCAAAACCGGCCAAAGAGGCATCCAAAGAAAGAATCATAGTGACATTGGCACCCTTGATTTCCCTTCTCTGATGGGTCAGCTCAATGAACATGTCATTGGTGCAGTAGTTGGAGAGACTGTCCATATCACCGCTATCCCAAGCGCTCTGAAGCATCTTGAAGTAAGAGGTAGACATATTAAGGAAAGCTTCTTTATCGAACTCTGCAGGCACTTCAAAATTACTTTCTGTTGAAGTTGCCGGAGTATCAGCAAACTCGTCCATAGCAGAACCCGGTCTGGAAGCCATGCCGGCAAAAGGATTTGTTGCTTCTTTTTGCATCGGTTGCGGCTCAGGTTGCCGTTGAGGCTGCTGCGGTTGAGAGAAAATATTATTGCTCGCACGGCTGTTTCCTGCCGACGATGCAGCAGTTCTTCTAGCCATAAACATTCTAAATGCCATGAACGCCAAGGCAGCCAGGACTAAGATCATGAGCATCTGACCAAAACCTTCGCCTAATCCAAGCATATTAGCCAACGCCATAAAACCGAGAGCTGAAGCAGCGCCAATCAAAAGGCTTCTGCCGAGACCACCGGATTTAGCAGCAGCGGCGGAACCGGCTGCATTCGGAGCAGCTGCCGGCCGGGCAGCCTGATTAGGTGCAACTTTAGGTGCTGATGGCGCAGCCTTTGGAATTGACATAGAACGGCCAAAGCTGGCACGGCCGCCTAAACGGGCAGCTGAAGCGTCTAGGGTGAAGGTAACTAACGAAAGACCAATCACGATAGCAGCAAGAAATTTTTTCATTTAATTCCCTTATTGGTTATTTATGTCCGATATGTAAAGCAGTAATACCGAAATTTAAATTTGTCCAGGACACGTTCTTCATCCCGACATTTTGCATGATTGTAGCAAGAGTCTTTTGATCAGGATGCATGCGAATTGATTCAACTAAGTAACGATAGTTTTCAGCCTTACCTGTGATCAATGATGCGAGCCACGGCATTAATTTAAAAGAATAAAAATCATACAACGGGGCAAGCCATCCGTCGACTTTTGAGAACTCAAGAACCATCACTTTTCCGGAAGGCTTACAAACCCGAAGCATCTCTTTAAGTGCTTTATCCTTATGGGTCATATTTCTCAATCCGAATGCAACCGTTACGACATCAAAATAGTCATCAGGAAAGGGCAATTCTTCTGCATCACAGACAGCGTAATCTGCTTTGAGATTTTCTGCCTGCATTCTCTTTTTCCCAATCCTAAGCATGTTGATATTGATATCAGTGAGCCAAAGATTTCCATTTCCAATCTTTTTTGCCATTGCTAAAGAAAGATCTCCGGTGCCTCCGGCAATATCGAGCACGTTCATGCCCGGTGCCAGATCCGCTCTATTAATGGTGTATTTTTTCCATACACGATGTAGGCCGAAAGAAAGGACATCATTCATGATATCGTACTTAGGCGCTACCTCATTAAACACTTCTTTGACGTGGCTCTCCTTTTCTTCTTCGGGAATTTGTGTATATCCGAAGTCAGTCAAATGATTTTCTTTGCCGTCCGGCTTTGTCTTATTATCCTGTTGAGAATTCATTTCCTGTTAGTGTCCCGGGCATTTGCTTTTTGGTTTTTCTTTAAACGGCTCGTTAGCAGGGTCGTTCGGATCTCTGCTGGCTCCATGTTGTTTCAGATCTTCTAAATAACTTTCCCAAAGCTCATCTTTATTTTTACCAAGATCTTCAAACCATTCCCAACTGTAGATACCAGAATCATGCCCGTCGGAGAAAGTCAATTTCAGAGCGTATTCTCCAACCGGAGCTACATCAACAATCGTGACATCTCTTTTTCCGACCTGCAGTTTTGCTTCATCAGGAGTATGTCCCCGAACATCCGCAGACGGAGAAAATACTCTCAGAAACTCATAGGTAAATTCGTAATCACCGTCAGAAAAAGAAATATTCATTCTTTTCGACTTGTTATGAAATTCAATATTTATAGGTAATTTCACGTGAAATCCTTTTTTGTTAACTTGCAAATTTTACTTTCTTTAATGGCTAACTTGATTCTTAGTGATAATTTTGTTTTTATTCCGATGAACAACGGGCGGCCTTATCTTAATGATAATCTGGTTCGGCCGGGCTCAGGATTTTCTCACTAAGAGCTAACAATCCCGGCTCTTTCCTCCACTGTTCGAGAAAGTAGAGATACAACTTTTTTGAAAAATTGTTTTCTGCATCATGGGGCTTGCTTACAACCCAGACTTTCGAAGGTTCCAGTTCCCATTCAGGCAGCACTCTGACTAGTCGTCCTTCTTTGATTTCTTCAATAACGGCCCATGTCGGAATTCCGATGGCCAGACTTTGTCCCAATAATGCCGTATCGATTAATGAAGAAGTTGAATTCACTAAAATCTGTGGATTGACCTTTAAGCCTATTTTTTGTTTTCCCGATGTCAGCAACTCGACGTAGTCTTTCATAGCCGCAGAGAAGTAACCGGATAGCAACTCCGGTCGTTGCGGCAAACCTTGGGTCTTTGCGAAATCAGATGATGCACAGATAATCCGCTCCATCCGGCCTAAAGGTTTGGCAATCACTCGTTCATTTGGAAGAACTCCGACACAGATAAACAAATCGTAGCTCCAAATATCATCGGGGACATTCCCAACAAACTGAACCATTTCCACAGATCCGCCGATGCCTATTTCTTTCTCAAAGCGGCCGATCCAGTCAAGGAACAGACGGTTTAAAGATTCATGAACGGCGATTCTGACTTTTGTTTCTTTTTTCGGATCTTTTCTAAAAACCTGGTCAACCGTTTTTAACAATCCGACCGCATTTCGGAGTCTTCTTTGTCCTGCCCAAGTAGGTCTCACTCCTCGTCTGCTTCTTTCTAAAAGAGGCTCACCTAGAGCCTCCTCTAAGGCCTTTATCTGCTGGCTGACCTCAGATACTTCCATTCCTAATGATTGAGACGCTTGAAGCATGCTACCTTTCAGAACAGCTTCAACGAAGCATCTCCATTGAATAATTGTCGGTCTTTTATACATCTGTCGTTAAGTAAGGATGAGACTGCCATCTTTGTTCGATAAAGTCTGCAAATATCAGTGCAATCTCACTGGGTGGTTTATTTTGAGGCATCAAAAGAGACACAGGACTTGGGTCAGGTTCCCATTCAGGTAAAACCTCGCATAGCTGGCCTCTTTTGACAAGTTCCATAGAATCGTATTTGAAAGCATGTACAGAGATTCCCAATCCGGCAACTGCAGCAGATCGTGCCGCCCCATGATCTTTCAACCTAAGCTTTGGAAAATATGGAATTGTTACGTGCTCATGCCCACGGGTCAACCGCAGTTTAGAGTCTGCGATCAGATCGTTTCCTCCAAGCAAATTGTGATTGATCAGATCTGCCGGAGTTTTCGGAAGTCCTTTTTGTGCCAGATAAGCTTCGGAAGCAACCATCATTCGGAGCATTGAGCCCAAAGGACGTGCAATCACCCGTTCGGAAGGAAATTGCTCATGATTGACACGGATATCGCATTCCGGCGGCAACATTCTTACCGGTCCCAATGTCAAAGTCAGATCAATAATTATTCCCGGGTATAAGTCCTGAAACTGTTTTATCCACTCTATCAATAAACCGTTACCGATTGCATTGGGTGAAGAGATATAAATCGTTCCTGATGGTCCTTCTTTCTTATCACTGTTTTTAAAGTTGAGCTGTTCATATTGTCCGGCAATTTCTCCGGCTTTTTTCAAAAAAATAACCCCTTGCTCCGTTAAATGGCACGGACTTTCTCCACGGATTATCAATGTGCAGCCCAACTCCTGCTCCAGTGAAGAAATTCGCCTGGAGAGCGTAGATTTTGAGATTCCAAGTTCTTCAGCCGCCAGTTGAAAATTCTTGTTCTTTTCCAATGACAGGAAAGAATATATGAGCTCTATTAAATCGACCCGTTTCATAATTTTTTGTTGCGTAATAGCAAAAACAATGTAGCAAATTTATAGCTTACCGAACCGATCATAAAGGTCAAAAATAGAACTAATAATAATTTTCCTAAGGAGACTTATATGTCCATAACTGCCTGGATTGGTATTGCCGTGGTCATTCTCACTATTTGGGCTCTTATTAAAAAATATGAGACTAAGTTGGTATTAATGACTGCCGGTTTATTTCTTGCCTGCATTTCTCTTGATCCGATGGCCGCTTTGAATGCCTTTGCAAAATCAATGACAAACAACGGATTAATTCTTGCAATCTGCTCTTCAATGGGTTTTGCTTTGGTTATCCAAATGACAGAATGTGATATGCATTTGGTTAAGCTTCTTGCTGCGCCTTTGGCAAGACTTGGGTTTTTGCTTGTACCCGCAACAACAATCATCACTTACTTTATTTGTATCGCAATTCCATCTGCAGCCGGCTGTGCTGCCGCTGTCGGTCCAACTTTAATTCCTTTATTACTTCGTGCGAAGATTTCTCCGCAAGCCGCAGCAGCTGCCATTCTTGCCGGAACATTCGGCTCCATGCTATCCCCGGGACTTTCTCATAATGCATTTGTCGCCAAAATGTCAGGATTGGATGTGATGCAAACAATCGCTGTTCACATGAACTACACGCTGGTATGCGGTGCCATTTCTGTCATCGGTGTCACAATTATGTGTTATCTCATGAAAGACTATGGCGTCGAAAGCAAACAAGAGGAAGTATTAGTTGCAGAATCTGAAAAAACGCCGCAGGTAAACATCCTGAAAGCTCTAGCTCCTTTAATACCTGTTTTAATCCTCGTGATTGGCAACCTCTGGGTTCCCCTTCTAAAAACCGGGGTGGCACAAGCGATGGTAATCGGTGCTATTTACACTCTTGCAATTTGCAGGGTCAATCCTCAGGACTTTTCCAAAAAATTTTTCAAGGGTATGGGAAATGGTTATGGTCAGGTGCTCGGTATCATCATCACAGCCGGTGTTTTTGCAGCAGGCTTGAAATCCTGTGGTCTTATTGATGCCTTTATCCAGGTATTGAAGGGCTCTAATGAAATTGCCCGCTGGGGTGGCTCGATAGGACCATTTGTCATGGGAGTTATCACAGGATCAGGAGATGCGGCCGCTTTTGCTTTTAATGAAGCTGTCACACCTCATGCCAAAGAGTTTGGTATGGAAATTCCAACCCTAGGCATGATGGCAGCTCTCTCAGGCGCACTCGGCCGGACAATGAGCCCAATCTCGGGTGTAGCTATCGTTATCTGTGGATTAGCTTCTGTTAACCCAATCGAACTAACTAAACGCTTATGTGTACCAATGGTTGTAGCCGTTATATTTGTCGCATTGGCCATGGTCTAAAGGAGAACTTAAATGAACTACAAAAAGAATCTTGTAACTCTTCGTCGGGAACTTCATCAAATTCCGGAAATGGGCTGGGGTGAATTCAAGACTACTGCAAAAATTATTTCCATTCTTGATAACCTTGGTTGGAAAGTCTACACAGGACTACAACAGGTTGGTATTGAACGGGTAATGGGCCGCAATATTGAGTTTGTCGAAAAAAGTATTAAACGAGCAAGAGAATCCGGAGTGTCTGAAGAGATTCTTGAAAGAATCCAAGGTTACACAGGATGCATCGCGGAATTCGACACCGGTAGAGAAGGACCCGTCACGGCTTTGCGTTTCGACATCGATTGTGTCGGCGTAGAAGAAACAGATTCTCCCGAGCATCTCCCGAACAAGGAGAACTTCCGTTCGTGTCATCCTGAAGCCATGCATTCATGCGGACATGACGGTCACACTTCCGTCGGATTGAACGTAGCTCAATGGGTCATCGAGAACAAAGAGCAGTTGAAAGGTACCATTAAGTTAATTTTTCAGCCGGCTGAAGAAGGCGTCCGTGGCGGAGCCGCCCAGGCTGCAAGTGGCTTACTCGACAATGTAAATTATTTACTTGGCGCTCATTTGGCAATGATGTGTCCTACCGGAGAAGTCTGCCTTTATCCAACAGGTCTACTCTCAACCACCAAATTAGATGTAAGACTCAAAGGAGCGCCGGCTCATCCAACAATGAGTCCGCATTTAGGCAGAAATGCTTTAGCTTGTGCATGCACTACCGTCAGTGAGCTACTTGGAATGGCTCGACACGGTAAAGGTTTAGGATGTATTAATGTCGGTTTAATGCAAGCCGGTGAATGCCGTAATGTCATTCCTGTTCACGCCACTATTCAAATGGAGGTCAGAGGAGAAACTGACGAGATCAACAATTTTATGGTCGAGCAGGCTTGCAGAATAGTTAAAGGAACAGCCTTAGCCTATGACGTCGCCTACGAAATTGAAAAAGTTGGCGAAGGCGGTGAATTAAGAAACGATCCTGAACTCGCTCAATTAGTCGGAGAAATTGCCAAAGATGTTCCAAGTTGCGACCATGTCGTTGAGAGGAAGAAAATCGGCTGTTCTGAAGACTTCACATTGTTAGCATCCCGCGTTCGTGCCCACGGAGGCAAAACTGAGTTTTTTGTCGTCGGAGCCGACAGAACTGCAGCTCATCATCAAAGAGAGTTCGACTTTGATGAAAAAGGCATGGAAACTGCATTCGATATCTTCACAGGTTGCCTGCTTAAACTAAACAAGAAATAAATATTTCGTGTGACAGTTGGTTATTGACTTTTGGCCGGATTTTTCCGGCCTTTTTTTATCAGATGGACCTATAGAACACTATCCTTCTGGACGGTGATATAAAGCCGAATCTACATTTTTTACGGTCAGTCATGTTCTGTTGTTCAATGTACTGCTTGATAATAGAACAGGGAGCGTCTCCACCACTTACTATCTCGGTTCATTACAAAATCAGCCTGTATATATGGAATGTCGCCATCCCTGTCATACCAGGTGGCATCTGAAGTAAAAACTTAAGTCCAAATGTCTTAATCAGCCAATCCCAAAAACAATGAAAAAAGTCCTTTCGCCGGAAAACTGTGATTTTGGGGAAAGGACTCAATCTAATCAAGCGTCTAGGTTTATCTGAAGAAAGCAAAAAGTGCCGCTATCCGCAGAACTCAGAGCCCATAGCGTTTGAGAGCAAGTGTCGTATCAATATAGAATGACAGCATTATCGTTGCAGGATCAACATCTAAAGCTTTACCCATATTCTTTAATACTTCTTCAAACTCTTTATCCTTACGAAGGACACCGAGAACGTCTTTGAGATCGTTATCTTTCAGGATTTCGACATATGTAGCCATACGACTGTTAAAGTAAGATTCGTCATCGACCAACTCTTCAGGGAAATGAGAGATTAGAGAAGCTACGAGTTTCCTAGACCGATCAGCCAATTCTTCGAAGATATTTATTATTTCAATGAGTTCTTTGTTTCTCGAACCTTCTTCCTTAGCACGCGCTAACACTTTTTCTCTAAAAACAGACGGATTTTGGCAAGTATAGATATCAAAGAAATCAACCAAAGCATTATCTATCTTGCCAATGCTAACTGAATTACAATCCCCCGGCCATTCAAGATATTCTTTTGCCTCCGGAAGCAGCTGTTTTAATACGATCGGAGAAGCTGGTTTTTCTTCGATTACGTTATCTTCTACAGAATCGTCATATTGATCTGAACTCAGATGTTGAGCAGATATTGAATCACTATAAAGATCAGGTTTTACGGACTTGTTAAACATTCTTTGAGGCTTTGCGGCCCTGCTTGCTTTTCTACAGAGCATTTCTCCGGAAGCTGCAGGTGAAGCCATCCTGTAACACAACGTATTATTCATCCAATAATTATCTTTCACTACCATTTGAGGAACAACAGACAATTTAGCAATATCCTCCGGTTTATCTTCTTCTGCCCGCTCAATCACCAACAAGAAATTGGTTTCAGGTCCCGCTAAGTTATATTTCAGACCCAGTTGTCTTTGTTCATCAGGGTTTCTTGATTCAACCATCCGGATATTGGCAACCAGCTTTACAAACGCATCACCAAAATCTTTTTCAAGCCTATGAATAGAGATTTTTTGATTCTCTCCATTAACCTTAAAATCCAATTCAACAGAGTCGATAGGTCCGTTTAAGAAGGCAGCACAATTGTAGGAATCTGCAGCAAAAATACTTTTATCCTGTTTGGACTGCCATATGGTATTTGACGGCCACAAGACCCGAGGATTTTTTATAACAGGACTACGTAAGCGGTTAATAACACGGTGTGCTGCACCTTCCACATCGGATTGGCAATACACAGAATCGTAATAACCTCCGGTTCCAGACGCTATCGAAGTTAGAAGATTACCGTAAGGTGCCATTCCTATACCAATAACGAAAATCCGGCGTCCTGTTAATCGAGATGCTTTCAAGACTGATTCCTTGTCCCAAACTTCGCCGTCAGTGATTAGCAAAATGGCACTTTTATCGCTAGTACCGGGAAAGCTTTCACCGCATACTTTTAACGCTTCTGCCAATTCCGTTCCTCCCAGATCGGCAGAGATTTCTTCGATTACATCCTCCCAATCGCGATGAAGACGCCTCGTCACTAGTGGATTACATCCGGGCCAATTTACCCGGTTCGGCAATTTTTTAATTTGTACGGAGCTTCCGAAGCAATACAAACTGACTTTGTCTTTTCTTTTGAAGTTTTGAGCCAGGAAAGCCAACGTATTTTTAGCCCACTGGATTCTTGAACCAGTCATTGAGCCGGAACAGTCTAACAATATACTTAGATCTAAGGAATCTTCTGCAACATCCACTCTAGGAAGGAATGATGCGAGTGCTGCCCACTGTTGGCCATCTTTGGCTAAACACAACATGCCTGCGGACTTTGTCTCAACATCAATGACGATATCTGAATTAGCTTTTCCGCCGACAGTTTCAACTTTTATGTCTGCCCCTTCAATTGAAACCTTGATGGAATGTGTCGGAGAGGAAACTGCAGCCATGCCTCTTGCGTTTTTGATAATCAGTTCGCCTGTATATGCATAATCGGCAAATATGTTCGGCACGCATCCGCTCATTTCATCCGGCAACTCTTCCGGATCGGAAGCGAATCTTTCATCGAGAACTGTCGGAATCTTAATGCGCGTATTGTTTTCATTGAAATACACAAACTGCAGATATTCAACGACGATTTTTGCTTTCTCTCCTTTTTTCAAATTGCCCAAAGAAGCTGTGCAGAAATCTTTATCCTGAATCTTAAGCATGATGGGAGAATCGCCTTCTTCCATGGCGTCTTCATATTTTTCTTCTGCCTCATGCTTAGGAAGCGCTTTGGCCTCCCTGATTACGCCGTTAATCTCTGCTGAGAATTTAGTAATAACTGCTTTTCCGTACGGTAAAGGAAATGAATAACTAATTTCGATAGTTTCATCGGTTGTATTTTCATAATGTTGAACGGAACGATAGGACAACACCGGTCCTTCTAGTGTTGCTTTCCACTGAATGGACTTCAATGGTATGGAATCTTTTTTATTTCTCATCGTTTAATCTCCGATATCGTTTAGCTTGTCTACTACCTGACAAATTTCTTCCGCTAATGTTCTGAGCTTGTCTGCAGATATCTTCGCTTTTTGACTATCTACAACAAGCGTCAGTCCTTTGCCCAAACAAATATGAGTACACACTGAGATACTGCCGACCGCCGGTTCTGAGTTAGCTGTTTCTTCTTCCCTGTAGGTTTTTATTTCTTTAAGCGGAACGTGTTTTCCGGACAGTCGTTTGATTTTTAAGAGTGTCTCTAAATGTTCGTCGGTGTAGTAAGAGCCTCTTTTTTCACCACAGGGTGGCGGCAAAAGATTTTTCTGAATGTAGAAGCGGATAGTTCTTCTGGAGATACCCGTCATTTGGCTTAATTGTTCCAGGCTATATGTCTGCTGGTTACTGAGATCTGTTTCCAAGATACTTCTCCGTTTTCTGACAGCATTATTATACGCTAATAGTGTCATATAATATATTTTTGAACAGGTTATTGGTTCTATCGTTTTATATGTTTTCAGAACTCAGTAAAATCAAGCAACTAACTAATTCGGTTCACCTTCAATGGCAGTTCCATTATTAATCGAAAAATATAAAAAACTACGCTCTGAGCCCGCCTGGAAACTTTTGGCTGCGGATACAGCGCCGGAGATCCTTGCTATTTTGCAAACGTTGCTTTTTGATACTGACAGACGTTTAAAAGAATCTGTCATGATTGAAAAGCTCCTGCGCATTTATAACAACATGGAAACGGGAACTGTCACCCGTGAAACAGTCACTTCCAAGATCCGAGAGCATTTTTATCAGAGCTGAGTTTTTTAGATCATTGTTCTCTTCCGTTGTCATCCCTGGTTAATCCTCCAAAACGTCTAATTATCATCGAGAACTTACAAACCGGCTTAGCTCTCACACAGATTCCGTCTGATACAGCCATTATCCTGGGACTGGGATTTGGTGTGAAAAAATTAGCTTCTCTATCTTGGATTTCTTCTGTACCGATTATCTATTTCGGTGATTTGGACAAGCATGGGCTGAGAATTTTATCGATGGTCAGGGGGGTTGCTCCGCAGATTCAATCTGTTCTGACGAATATTGAAACTTTTAAGAAATTTGAGAGATTCGCTATAGATGATCCGACAACAACGATATTTGAAAGCGAACCACAGTATCTAACACCGGAAGAGCATCAGTTATATGCACTACTAACCGGCGAAGGAAAGAGATTGGAGCAAGAAAGGATTCCATTGGCTTTTATAGAGGGTGAAATTCAAAAAAGAATTAAAATATGAAAGACCATAGTGCTTGATAACACTACTGTATAAACAAGGCGAATTCTCACGAAACAATTCTTCAAACACTCTCATTAGCCCATTCCAGAAAAAGGCTCCTGAACCACTTATGAGCTGGATCTCGATGTCTGAGATCGGACCATATAATTGCCATCTTGGTATCTTTTAGAGACAACCCTTTGGGTAAAGATAAAGTTGCCAACGAAGGATACAAAGAACAAGCTGTCTTTGCGCTTCTTGTGGTGCAAATAAGTATTAGATCGCTGCTTGCTATAGTTTTCCAAGCCATATCGGGTCTATCAGTTTTAAAGAAAATTTTTGAATTCTTATGTCGGCCTGAAAAAATTTCATCATCTGGAGATAACCAATCTTGTTTTCGTCCGGAAGATAAGCTTACTCTCTGAAACTCTGTCAAATCATCTACAGTGATTTCCTGCTTCAGAGCTTTTTGGAATAATGGATGCTCCTTCCTTAACAGTATGCATCTTTTGCCTGCTCCCAAATCAGAGTAGTGGGCCTGCGGAGGCAAACCCACAGCTCTCCCGATAAGCAGATCTATTTCTCCGGTCATTAATACGGATAATGGATTGTCTGAAATGCTTACGTGTTCAACTGAGCACATTGGAGCCTCTTGCATTATTCTTGGCAAAACAAAAGCCATCATTGATGGCGCAAAACCGGGAGAGCAAGAAAACTTAAAATGCTTCTGGCACTGAGAAAGATCGAACTCTTTACTTCTGATACTTTCTGATAAATGAAGAAACTCTTCCAGCCTTGGTTTAAGCTGAAGAAAATATGACGTTGGAAGTAGTACACCTTTGGAAACGACAAATAACGGATCTCCAAAATACTTCCTGTATTTTTCCAACAAGCGGCTTGCTGCAGATGGGGACAAGTCAAAATTCTCCCCACTTTTCGAAATCGCTCCTGTTTTCGAAATAGACAAAAGAAACGCGATATGACGGGAATTAAAGGGGTCTTCTTTTTTTTGCATAGCAACTTAACAAAAAACGCAATTCCAGGCTTGTGACATTTGCTATTTTCTATTGTAACAATTCTTCATACAATCAAATCATTCTTTGTCCTCGTCCTTGGAGATTCTTATGAAATCAATATACTTTTCCATTTCTGCAGTTTCTGCTTCCGTTTTCCTTGCTGTCGGCTCTACTTCTTTCGCTCAGACAAAAACAACGCAGGCAGTTTCCTCGGCCTCACAACAGGTTGAAGCTATTTCTGGAGCCACTCAGAAACGCGAAGCTACTTCGGGAGCATTTGTTCTAACCAAAACAGCGGAAGGCAAAAAACTGTTGACTGATATGGCGGCTGATTTTCTCTACACCGGTCCAAGCAAGTTTGATGGTAAGACTATTGGCGGTGGAAGAAATATGTACTCCATTGCAACCTCTTACGCTAACAGACCCGAAAACATTACTGCCGAACTAACCTCTGACTACAATCCAAAAACAGGTAAGTTTATTTTTTACGGAACAACCGCAAAAGACAGTGGAAAAATCCTTCGTGCCAGCAAATCCGGAACCGGAGTCTCAGTCGCCTGGGTTAAACAGCTCAGAGAAAATGAAATTAAAGACCATGGATACAATTATTATGATAGCTATGGCGTCCAATTCGACGGGCCTGTAGAGGTTATCACTTCCAAATCAATCAACACTGGAGACCCGAAAAAAGATGCTGCTGCTCTTAAACGGCTAGAAGAAATTATGAGCAAGTCTTTGACCACAATCAAAGAGTGGAATCTGTTATGGCAGTTCGACCCTAAACTCAGTCCGAAAGAACTTGCAAAAGCAAAAGAACAGGCCATTAGAGATTTCATGTCTTATGAAGACGTCTATGTCGTAGATCCAAAGAAAATGATCATCATCGGGTATTTCTATCGTCCGTTGATGGTCAATCCAAAGAACGCCTTCGTTTATGGTGATTACGGGATCGATTCCTCTAAACCCGGATTTAAACTCGAAGAAGCTCCGGGCTATCAAAAAGCCTTGAGAGACACAAACTGTGCATACACGGTCAGTAAAAAAGGACGTGCTGAGTATCCTTTCTTAGATACCAAACACGCTGCTGATTCTCCTGACAATCTCATTAATCGCTTGGTTGCTTATAAAAATGAACAAGTATTTGGACAGTCCCATCCTCAGCAAGGAGCAAAACCCGTGGCATCAGCTTTGGAGAAAATTGAAAAGATGTACAACGGTGGCGGAAAAATGCTGACTAAAGCTGAAGCCGAAAAGATGGCAAAAGAAGCTAACGGTAAACGACAGGCTATTTATTGGGAAGACACAACCAAAGCTAAAAATATGCCGGATAGATATATGATTACTTATACAGGCGTCGACTCTAACGGTAAAAACTACATCAGTGTTCAACCCAATTGGAACAGATACTTCATGCTTCAACCGAACAATATGTGCGGTATTGCTACTCGTCATTCATTGTATTGGGACTAATTAGTAAACCAAAAGGCAGAGGTTCCCAAATGAACCTTTTGCCTATCGTCAACGGATTGAATTATGAAAAAGCTATTATTAGCAGCATGTTCCTTGCCGGCTCTTGCAATTGCCGCCCCCAGCAATGTCCAAATTTACGGGGTTATTGATGCAGCTGTCACCACTTATAAAGCAAAAGGGCAGGACACTATACTAGACTTCACCTCCGGTTTTTCAATGGGAAACCGTATCGGTATAAGAGGTCGAGAAGATTTAGGCAACGGTTATTCAGTTGGATTTGATCTGGAGCAGGGCTTCCTTTTAGATACCGGTGCTCAGTTCAATACTTGGAGTAAGGACGGCGTAGTCCAAAACGGAGCTTTTAACAGACAAAGTTACCTAGATGTAACCGGTCCATTTGGAAAAATTGCTTTTGGAAGACTGGTTTCACTATCCGGAGGCACCGGTGACTTCAATATGGCTAAATTCAGCGTTTTTGGAATTGGCTATGGCACGGCTTCCTTCCTAGCCTACACATTCAATCAAAGCCGCTTAAATAACGCTGTTGTATATGTTAGCCCACCAGTTGCCGGACTAAAGTTAAGCGCTATGTATTCCAATGGAACTACTACCGATGAAGTTAAATGGTCAAAGAATACTCATTATTACGGTATCGGCGGTATGTTTGACAAAGGAAATCTAAATGCAGAAATAATTTTTGAAGCCCTTGATAATAAGTCTTCGTCGGCCTTAAAGCCGGCTTATGTCGTCACAGCCGGAGGCTCTTACAAATTTGCTGCCACTAAGGTTTTTGCCGGTTATCAATACGGAACGCAGCAAGATAAACGTCACCAACACGTCTTTCTTCTTTCTGCGGCTACTCCTTTGGCAGGCGGTACACTCAAATTTGGAGGAAAAGTTCTTTTCGGAAAGCTTGACGGAAAGAGTATTAAGAGTGGTCAGGAAGATAAATACAATTCCTGGAATATAAATGCCGCTTATGAATATCCTCTCAGTAAACGTACCTACGTTTACGGTATGGCAGGGTATGCTGACGGAGGAAAACTTTTATCATCGGCCACAACACTTAAAGCAAGTGGTCTTCCATTTAAAGCCAACTTGGTTAATGCATGGCAAGTAGCAGCCGGCATAAATCATAAGTTCTAAACATAAGCTTTATGAAAAGCCAGAAAGAGGTCCCAAACTTTAGTTTGTTTGTACTATGTTCTGGCTTTTTTTCTGCTTGTGTAACAAGCTCAATAAAACTAACTGACGGCACATTAGAATTAGGACAAATATTATTCATCCGATACCTTCCTCTGACTCTGATATCTTTGGGTATCCTCTTAATCAAAAGTACCGGATTCAAACCTTTATCTATATTTTTGACTTTTACTCGTGTCTTATCAGGATTGTTAGCTGTCGGACTTTTTACGTTGGCCGCACAAAAACTTCCTGTGGCTACCGCACAAGCCCTTTTTTATTGTTCTCCTCTGTTCACAGCAATTATTTTTTGTATTTCATCTTTTAAACAAGCCACTTCGGCATGGAAAAAACTCATCCCTTTGATCTTTGTTGGATTAGCAGGCGTTTTTCTCATCAACCGTCCTCACTTATCGTCAGATGAAATTCTTTTCATAGTCATGGGTTTTGCCAGCGCTGGATTCTTATCCTTTGCAAGTTTGGCACTGAAGGCCTTGGGAACAATCGATGAACCTTCTTCCCGAACAATCTTTTATTTCTCTTTAGGTTGCACTATTTTCGGCTCTTTGATTTCATATTATCAAGGTACTGATGTCATTCAAAGCTTTGACTGCCGGATCGCCTGGCCTTTAATTGGCTTTACAATTTTTCAGCAATTAACCGTGACAATAGGTTGGATGCGCGGGTTAACTCTGTTGAATTGTGTGTTTCAGTTTTTTGGCGTTCCTTGCGCTGTAATTATTGGTTTAATGTTTTTCCAGGAAACTCTCTCGGTGTCCGAAACTCTAGGCTTAATCCTTTTAATTTCAAGCGAGATTGTCGCTCTGTGGATTATGAAAACTTATAAACAGCAACATTAGATCCTTTCCTGTTCCTTTCTCCTTTTTCCTTGCCTAAGTGAATAGTTAAGAAGCTCTGGGGGGGGGCTTTAGACCTCATTTTTATTTCTACTATAAAAGCTATAATTGGGAGAGACTGCTAAAAAAGCCTGTGCTAAGAGTTTGAAATGGAACAGATGAGACGGTTACAGTTGCTTCCGTTAGGAACAAGTGATTTTGCTGTATTAAGACAGCGTAATCAAATATATGTTGATAAAACAGACTTAGTTTTTAAACTGGCCTCATTACCAGAAAAATTCTTTATAGCCAGGCCAAGAAGATTCGGCAAATCACTCCTAATTTCTACTTTCGAGTCATTGTTCAAATACGGATTAAGAGATTTTAAAGGCCTTGCCATTGAAAAGCTCTGGAGGGAAGATAAGACTTATCAAGTTATAAAATTGGATTTTTCGAGAGTTAAGAATTTCAGATCTTTTCAAGAATTTGTTAAAGAGTTGGATAATTATCTCATTGATGTGATGCTACAGCTAAGCTTGGTTAGCCCATTTAAAACAAAAACAGAAGGGCTCCGCGCATTTATTAACTGGCTTGACGTTCAAACTTCTAATTCTGTTGTTTTATTGATCGACGAATATGACGCTCCATTGACTGCGTGTCTAAATGATGCGACGCTTTTTAATTCCGTTCGTTCACAGTTAGCTAAGTTTTATTCGGTTGTTAAATCAAACGATAGTGCAATAAGATTTTTCTTCACAACAGGCATCACAAAATTTAATAAAACAAGCATTTTCTCCGAACTGAATAATCTTTCTGATCTGACTTTGGATCCTACTTATGGTTCTTTACTTGGCTACACCCATACTGAAGTAGAAAAGTATTTTGACGGATATCTTGAACAAGCTGCAAACGTTCTTAGAACTAACAAAGATAGCCTTCTGAGGAAATTAACAAAACATTACGACGGCTTTTGTTTTGAAATGACGGCCAAACAAAAAGTATTCTCTCCTTGGTCATTGTTAAAGTTTTTAGCATCTCCTCAAAACGGATTAATTGATTATTGGTTTGGGAGTGGAGGAAATCCGACAGTACTTGTTGAGTACATGAGGTCTCACTCTTTTAAAAATCCAGAGGAGTATGCAAAAGAAAAGACGATTCCTTTGGTAAACCTTTCCTATTCTTCGGATGTGCAAAATCTGTCAGATATAGGTCTTTTGATTCAGACCGGATACTTAACTTTAAAGAAGGTTGTAGGTACGACAGCATATGTTGACTATCCGAATGATGAAGTTCGAACGGCAATAGCGCAACTTTATATGCAACAATTATTGGCAGGAAGAACCGTTGAAGAGGTTGGTGCAGATAATATTGTTCATCGTCTGCAGACAGAAAATGCTGAATCGATTTTGCATCTTCTCAACAGATTGGTTGAGTCTATTGACTATAAGGACTATCCGATAAACACTGAATCTTCAGTTCGTGCACTTGTACAAGTTTTTTTCAGCGGTGCCGGGCTTAGGCCCATCGTTGAACACCATAACGCCCATGGAAGAAGCGACCTTGAGGTTGACGTTGTCAATCGACATTGGGTTTTTGAATTTAAGGTCGTTGAAGAAAATAGGAGTGCAGATGATAAGTTGGAAGAGGCTGTACAGCAGATAGTTACACGAAACTATGGTAGTTCCTTCCAGGATCGGGAGATGTTCCGTTTGGCACTTATTTTCTCGATTAAAGAGCGGAAATTCATTAGATGGCAGGTTGTTCTCCCATCAGAGGTAACGGTTTAAGCAAAAAATCAAAACCGGGAAAAAATCCTATCCGGATTTCAAATCACTTTTCCGGGTATCTTTCAGCCGAATACAAAACAATAGTAAGGTTTGTTTCGCTGAAAATTGACTATTAGAAGGAAAAGAGGGGAGTAAGATGGCGCACCCGGCGGGATTCGAACCCACTACCCCTGCCTTCGGAGGGCAGTACTCTATCCAGATGAGCTACGGGTGCACGAGTGAGAATTTTATATGGCAAAAGGATGTTGCGCAAACAAATTCCCACGATTTTTCTTTAATTAAAGTGAATCGTCTATTTCAACGGTTCTGATAACGTACAACTTGTCATTTTCCCTGACCTTCTCAGGAACTTTAAATGTAACATGCTGCCCCTTGAAAACTTCCTCAACCGGCTTTTCGTCGACCCAAGGTTCCTCCATAGTGACGTAAAATGCACCGGTTGTCGGCCCTGTCACGAGCATTTTCTCTCCTTTCTTAATCGATTCTGCCTGAACAAGAAATTCTGCAACACCGGCCTTTCCAAAGTGCTTTATTCCTTTACCAACGTAAACCTTACGCTCGGTAGCCTGAGAACCGTAACGATTACTCCACTCACCTAAAGTCTGGCCGAGATAGTAGCCGTTCCAGAAACCTCGGTTGTAAACAGTTTTAAGACGATCATCCCAGGACTTGCTAATTTGTTCGTCCCATTTTCCGGCCAGAATACTTTCTAAAGCCTCGTTATAACATTCAACAACGGTTCGGACATATTCCGGTCCACGCGCTCTCCCTTCAATCTTGAATACACGTACACCGGCTTTAACCATTTGATCGAGGAATCCAATCGTTTTTAAATCCTTCGGAGACATGATGTACTGATTATCGATTTCCAGTTCCACATCTCTTTCTTTATCCTTGACAATGTATGCCCGCCTGCAAGTCTGCATGCAGCTACCCCGGTTTGCACTTCTTCCGACTGTGTTGAGGCTCAGATAACACTTTCCGCTGACTGCCATGCATAATGCACCATGACAAAACATTTCAATTCGAATTAATGAACCGTCCGGCCCGGTGATTTTTTGCTCCTGAATGCCGTCATAGATTTTTCTGACCTGTTTAACGTTTAGTTCTCTGGCCAGGACGACAACTTCTGCAAACTGTGCGTAAAACTTTAACGCTTCAAGATTCGAAATATTTAACTGAGTCGACAGATGTACCGGAATTCCAATCCGGTTACAGTAAGTCATAGCCGCGACATCAGAGGCAATGATCGCCGATATCCCTGATTCTTTAGCAGTGTCAATAATCGCCCTCATTTGCTCTAAATCATCGTCATACATAATCGTATTAACAGTGAGATAGGATTTGACACCCGCGTCTTGGCATTTAGATGCAATTTCCTTTAAGTCATCTAACGAAAACTGATTAGATGAAGCAGATCGCATATTTAATGCACCGGCTCCGAAATAAACAGAATCTGCTCCGCCTTGAATTGCCGCAGTTAAGGATTCCCAGGAGCCAACCGGGGCCATAATTTCAAAATCTTTTCTATTCAATCTATTACTCAACTTATTAATGGATCAACGTCAATATAAACGTTGAATTTATTATTTTCTTTAAATAATCTTCCGGCAAAATTTGACAAAAACTTCTGCAGAGCTGGTTTAGTCGTTCCTTCAAGAAGCAACTGTCCCCTCTCTATATCCTGCACTCGCATCACTGCCTGAGGAACAGGAGAATAAACACGCACGTCCGGATCACCCAATGACAAAGCAAAATCTTTGACTTGTGCCAAATATTTCAGGACATCATTTATTTTCTTTCCTTCAGCAACTACCAGAGCTTGGGCCGAGAACGGAGGCAGTGCAGTATGACTTCGGGCCCTCAATTCTTCCTCAGCAAATCCTGAATAATCCTGCTTTCTTAGGTATTCAAATAAAGGATCCTCAGGATAAGCTGTCTGTAATAACACCTTCCCCGGAATCTCTCCTCGTCCCGCTCTTCCTGAGACCTGCATAAGCACGGAAAAAAGCTTTTCCCTGGCTCTAAAATCCGGTGACATTAATATTGGGTCAGAGTTAAGAATGACAACCAAAGCAACCTTCTTAAAATCATGTCCTTTTGCAACAATTTGAGTTCCCAGCAAAATATCAACTTCGCCTTGATGAACACTCTCAAGAAGCTTCTGAGCACTGCCTTTGCGTCTTGTGGTGTCCTGATCCAGTCTCATCACATTTACTTCAGGCCAGAGCTCTTTTATTTCTTCTTCGACCCGCTGAGTTCCTCTACCCAAAGGCACCAATTCAACGGAACCGCACTTAGGGCAATGCCGAGGCAGTGGAGTTGTCCAACCGCAGTAATGACAAGTAAGGTTCCCCGTAGTTTTATGAAACACTGCAAAAGTCGAACAGTGGGGACAAGTCGAAACCCAGCCGCAGCTGTTGCAACTGACCACAGGAGCATAACCCCTTCGGTTTAAGAAAATTAACACTTGCTCTTTTCGTTCGAGCACTTTTGTAATCTCTTCCCGGACTTGGCCGCTTAAGGCATATCCTTTTATCCGATCTTTAGAAGTATTTACGAGTTCCAATGTCGGGAGCTGTGCCTCACTAACTGCCCGTTGTGTTAACTCAAACAGTTTATACCGCCCGTCTAAAGCTCTCTGGTAAGAATCAAAAGAGGGAGTAGCCGATCCTAACAAAATAGGAATATTTTCTATCTGAGCTTTTTTAATGGCTAAGTCCCTGGCAGAGTACCGGACGCCTTCCATTGCTTTGTATGAACTATCGTGTTCCTCATCAATAATGATCAAAGCAATATTGGGCATACTGGCAAAAACGGACAATCTGGTGCCAACCAAAATATTAAGTCTCTTTTCGTGAGCCGCCAGCCAGGTAGCGGCTTTTTCTCCTTCAGCCATTTTGGAGTTCCAACTTCCCACTGAATAATTCGGGAATCGATTGGCTACTCTTTCAACAAGTTGAGGAGTTAAATTAATCTCCGGGACCATTAAAAGAATTTGAGCCGCGGAATTTTTTTCAAGAACTCTTTGAATCAGTCTGAGGTAAACCTCAGTTTTACCACTGCCGGTAATGCCATATAAGAGACCGATTTCAAATTTATCCGAAGAAAAATTGTCTACCACTTCCTGTTGCTCTTTATTGAGCGTTGGAATAACTGACTGCTTTTGCGGTGAAAAAAATTGGGTCTTTCTTAGTCTCTCCAATGAGGAATGATGCCTCTGTCCCGGAGCTGTCCTAAAGAATTTTGGCATGGAAGGTATCGCCGTCTCGCCCCAAGGAGAAAGATAATATGTAGCTGCAAACTTCGTAAACCGCAACCAATTATCTGTGAAGGGTGCAATCTCATCTATTTTTTTGATTACAGACTTCAGTTTCCCTTCCGGAAAATCACTTCTATCGGAAAAACCCACGACTATTCCGACACAAGTTCTTCGTCCGACGGGGACAAGACAACGCTGACCAACGACCAGGCCTTCGTCCGGTTTATTCAAATAGTCAAGCGCTCCCCATAAAGGAGTATCAACAATGACTTTGACTATCTTATGTTCCATTCATTACCTGTTGTCGTTAATGCCTGAATAATAGTAGATTTTGCAAATATCGGACCCTGACTAAGGCCGGAATGGTTAAATAATATTGCTCCGGTTCTTTTTATTACGTGACGTTTGATAACAATCTAAGTCGTTTATTTACAACACGTAAAGTTTTCTCACAAACTGTATTTATGAGGACCGATGTTCCTTAAGAATTTAGAATCTGCGGCTCATTGCTTTGTGAATAAAGTCTCTCAAATATAAGATTAAACCATTAGTCTTACTCATAACGAGCATAGTTTTTCTACCCAAAATTAGGTAATAACCCCAATATACTGGCATCCACTCATTTGGAGACTACCATGATATTTCTCGAGATAGCAGTACTTTTTGGGTGCATCATCTATGCGGCAAAATTAGGTGGTGTTGGTGTTGGTATGGCCGGCGGTCTGGGTATGGCAATCGCGGTTTTTGGATTAGGTCTGAAACCGGGTGACATCCCAATCGATGTCATTTTGATCATTTTGACGGTTATATTTGCAATCAGTTGTATGCAATTAGCCGGCGGTATGGACTACATGGTCAAGATTTCCGCCAGGTTGTTACGGGGCAATCCTAAATATATCAATATCCTTGCACCGGCCATTACTTTTATGCTCACTGTATTAGGCGGAACCGGTTTTACTGCCATGAGCGTTTTAAACGTTATACAGGAAGTAGCGAAGGAAAATGGTGTAAGACCTTCACAACCGTTAACCAGTGCTGTTATAGCGAGTCAGATAGCTATCACGGCTTCTCCGATTTCTGCAGCTACCGCAGCTATGTACGTTGTAGTTGAGAAAATGGGAGTTTCATTTGGTCAAGCTTTAGCTGTCATCATTCCTGCCGCCGTAGTAGGTTCCATTGTGGCTGTATTGATTTCCAGTTATCAAGGCGTTGACCTTGAAAAAGATCCTATTTTTCAGAAGCGCTTGAAAGAAGGCCTTGTAATTTTAAAATCTAAACAGAAAGAAGAAGAGGAAACAACTCCTAAAGCAAAACTCTCAGTCGGAATTTTCTTGTTAGCCGTACTTTTCATCGTTTTCATGCTTCTGTTTAAGTCACAAATAGGACATACCTTAGGTAGCCGTGACATTATCATCATCGCAATGTTGATGAGCGGTTTGGTCACTTACTGGGTTTGCCGTTTCCCATTAAGCGGAATCAAGGACACACCGGTTTTTGGCGGTGGTATGGAAAGCTTGATTGTTGTGCTTGGTATCGTTTGGATGTCTTCGACAATCATCGGAGCACACATTCCAGAAATTAAAGAGAGTGCAACCCATTTACTTGAACAATATCCTGCTTTACTGGCCGTAGCATTCTTCTGCGTATCAGCACTATTATTCAGCCAGGGCGCTACCTCAGCTCTTCTTGTGCCGGTTGCTGCCAGTCTTGGTGTTGACGCTGCTACGATTCTTGCCAGCTTCGTGGCCTGCTCTGCATTGTTCATTACAACTGTTTATCCGACAACTGCTTTTGCCATTGCATGTGACGATACAGGTTCATACATGGACCGGAAATGGAACGGATCCTTTGTAATCAATCATCCATTCTTTATTCCGGGTATCTTAGGCTTAGTTGCTGCAGTTCCTGTGGGCTTCCTTTTTGCTAAGTTCGTTCTCTAATAAATACAGTTGAAAGAAAAATCCCGATCAAAATACGATCGGGATTTTTTATTCATCTGGTTAGCGGTGGAACTTTACGCTATAAGAATGAACTTCATCGACCAAAGCACCTACACTTTCAGGAGGCGTAGTTTTATCAATACCGTGGCCAAGGTTAAAGACGTGTCCGCCGTTCCCAATCATTCCATAATCATCAATAACGGCTCTGGCCTGGTCCCGGATAACCTTTTCATCAGCAAACAATACAGCCGGGTCAAGGTTTCCTTGTAGAGCAACCTTATCCTGAATTTGCTTTCTTACACTTCCGAGGCTAACTGTCCAGTCAAGGCCCATTGCATCCGCTCCGGAATTAGCAATTTCTTCAACCCAGGGAGCATCCCCTTTGGTGAAAATAATAGATGGAACCTTATCGCCATCGTGTTCTTTAGTGAGACCTTCCACTATCTTTTTCATGTAAGCAAGAGAGAATTCTCGATATTGGCGATTCGCTAAAGCGCCGCCCCATGAATCAAAAATCATAACTGCCTGGGCACCCGCTTCAATTTGTGCATTCAAATAAGCAGTTACTGCCTTTGTGTTGACGTCTAAGATTTTGTGGAATAAATCCGGACGCTGATACATCATCTTTTTGACATTAGAAAATGATGTGGAGCTTCTTCCTTCAACCATATAGCAAGCCAGCGTAAAAGGACTTCCGGAGAATCCGATTAGAGGGATTCTATTATTGAGAGCTTTTCTAATTTCTACGACCGCGTCCGTGACGTACTTGAGTTTGTCATTAGGATCCGGAACAAATAGTTCTGATACGGTTTTCTCATCTCTGACAATCTTTTCAAACCGAGGGCCTTCTCCGGCGGCAAAGCTCAGTCCCAGTCCCATAGCATCGGGAACGGTCAAAATATCCGAGAATAAAATTGCAGCATCGAGTGAGAATCTTTCAACAGGTTGTAAAGTGACTTCACAAGCCAGATAAGGATTCATGGCCAATTTCATAAAACTACCGGCCCTGGCTCGGGTTTCGCAGTATTCCGGCAAATATCTCCCTGCTTGTCTCATCAGCCAGACAGGTGTGTATTCCGTTTTTTCTTTTAGTAAAGCTTTAAGGAAGGTATCGTTCTCAGGTCTCATATTTGAAATTACCGGAAGGTTTACATCAGAATGAGCTTATCCAAAAATACTGAAGGACTTCTTACGAAGTCCTTCCAATAAGCTCAAATAAAATTTAGCGGACAACCAAAACCGGTCTATCGGCTTTGGCTAAAACTTGTTGTGTCGAACTGCCAATGAACAAAGAGCCTAAAGTACCCAGACCACGACTTGCCATCACAATAAAACGTACGTCGTTTTCTTTTGCTGTCTTGAGGATTGCATCCGGAACAGAAGAGCCGATAATCTCAGAAACTTCACAAGGTGTTCCGTACTTTCCGCATACTTCCTTAACTTCTTCCAAAGTTTTAACCGCGGATTCAGTTCCTTTATTTTTTACAACAATGATGCCGAGAACTGATGTATTAAGCTGTTTTGCAAGCTTTGCTGCAGTGTGGACAGCCTTATCAGAAAGTTCTGTACCGTCTGTTGATACTAGGATCACTTTAATCTCCTTTGGTTTTAAATTTTAAGTTCTCACATTATAAAAAATCCTCGTTTTTTAGGCGAGGATTTTTTGATGAACAAAAGAATATTATCTCTTGAACTTTTGAAGGATGCGCAGCTGTTCTGCCAACATACTAATTTCAGCTTCAAGTTTGGCAACTTCTATCTGACTAGAAGCATTTTTGGCAGCTTCCTTGGCACGATCCATAGCTTCCTTGGCTTTTGCTTCATCCAAGTCTTTGCTGCGGATAGCAACGTCAGCAAGTACGATTACCTGATAGGGCTGTACTTCCAAGACTCCGCCGGCAACAAAGAACTCTTCTTCCTGCTCTGTGCCTTCCTTACGGATACGGACCAGACCCGGACGAATCAAAGTAATCAAAGGAGTATGACCAGGTAAAATGCCTAATTCACCTTCGATACCAGGAAGAGCAACGAACTCAGCTTCACCACTGAAGAGACCCTCTTCAGCGTTTACTACGTCAACTTTAAGTTTTTTGCTCATTTGTTTCTCCATGGTTTCGGCGGATTTCTCCGCCTTTGATTACTTCAGTGTCTTGGCCTTTTCAAAAGCTTCGTCGATAGTACCAACCATGTAGAAAGCTTGTTCAGGTAACTGATCGCATTCACCGTCAACAATCATCTTAAAGCCACGGATTGTTTCTTTAAGAGGAACGTACTTACCTGGTGTACCGGTGAACACTTCGGCAACGTGGAACGGCTGAGACAAGAAACGCTGTATCTTACGGGCACGTGTAACGGAGAGCTTATCTTCCGGAGAGAGTTCGTCCATACCCAAAATAGCGATAATATCTCTGAGTTCTTTGTAACGTTGAAGTGTTGCCTGAACACGACGAGTTGTTGTGTAGTGCTCTTCACCGATAATGTTCGGGTCAATCTGACGAGAGGTTGAATCCAACGGATCAACAGCCGGATAAATACCGAGAGCAGCAATATCACGAGACAACACAACTGTTGCGTCCAAGTGGCCGAAAGTTGTAGCCGGTGACGGGTCAGTCAAGTCGTCAGCAGGAACGTATACAGCTTGAATGGATGTAATAGAACCTACTTTGGTAGAAGCAATTCTTTCCTGGAGTTTACCCATTTCTTCAGCAAGTGTCGGCTGATAACCTACAGCGGACGGCATACGGCCTAACAAAGCTGAAACTTCTGTACCGGCAAGGGTGTAACGATAAATATTATCGATGAACAGAAGAATATCTCTACCTTCATCACGGAAAGCCTCGGCCATTGTCAAACCGGTCAAAGCAACTCTAAGACGGTTTCCTGGAGGTTCGTTCATCTGACCGAATACCATGGCAACTTTATCAAGAACCTTAGAATCTTCCATTTCGTGATAGAAGTCATTTCCTTCACGGGTTCTTTCACCAACACCGGCAAATACAGAGTAACCACCGTATGCCTTAGCAATGTTGTTAATGAGTTCCATCATGTTAACGGTTTTGCCCACACCGGCACCACCGAACAAACCAATCTTACCGCCTTTAGCAAACGGGCAAACCAAGTCAATAACCTTAATACCTGTTTCCAAAAGGTCGACAGATGGGCTCAATTCGTCAAATTTAGGAGCAGCGCGGTGGATCGGCATTCTCTTTTCTTCGCCAATCGGGCCTGCTTCGTCAATCGGGCGGCCAAGAACGTCCATGATACGGCCAAGAGTCTTAGGACCAACAGGAACTTCAATACCGTGTCCGAGAGCTTTAACTGCCATACCTCTTTGGAGACCTTCAGAGGAACCCATAGCAATGGTTCTGACGACACCATCACCTAATTGTTGCTGAACTTCGAAAGTTAAACCTTCTTCAGCCAGTTTGTTGTTCTCATCCTTTTCAAGGACAAGAGCGTCGTAAACATTAGGCATTTTGTCGCGTGGGAATTCAATGTCAACCACAGCGCCAATAACCTGTACGATTTTTCCGTCACTCATGACTAATCCTCGTTCGAATTTCTTACTTAATTAAGACACAGCTGCGGCACCACCGACAATTTCGGTAATTTCTTTGGTGATACCTGCCTGGCGGGTCTTGTTGTATACCAGTTGTAGATCGTCGATAAGCTTCTTTGCATTATCACTAGCGGCCTTCATAGCTACCATACGGGCACTTTGTTCACTAGCCATGTTTTCTGCTACAGCCTGATAAATCAAAGCTTCTACATAGCGTTTAAGGAGAACTTTTAGTACCTGTTCAGGACTAGGCTCATAGATGTAGTCCCAGGAGATTGATTTTTCATCAGCCTCTACTGCGCTCTTAGGCAAAGGAAGTAATTGTTCAACGACAGGTTCCTGCTTCATTGCATTGATAAAGCGGGAATAAGCCAAATAAACAACGTCAACCTCACCCTTTTGGAACGCTTCAATCTGGACCTTGATAGCACCTAAGAGGCGATCAAGATGCGGACGATCTCCTAACTGGGTTACTTGCGATACAACCGGCACGCCAACGCGTTGGAGGAAGCCTAAACCTTTGTTACCGATTGCTGTTGCTTTAACCTGTTTACCTTCAGTAGCCCAATCGTGAAGTTTATGAGCGAGCAACCTCTGGATATTGGTGTTCAAAGCACCGGCCAAGCCTTTGTCCGTAGTAACGCAAATAAGACCTATGGATTCAACTTTGGACAATTTGCGGAGGAAAGGATGAGTAATTTCAGTCGAAGCCTCTGCTAAGTGTCCAATCATGTTGCGGATCGTATCTCCGTAGGGACGAGCAGCCCTCATACGATCTTGTGCCTTCTTCATCTTGGAAGCGGCAACCATTTCCATAGCCTTTGTGATCTTTCTGGTATTTTGTACCGATCTGATCTTGGCTCGTATTTCTTTTGTGCTAGGCATTAGGTTCCTCTAACGTCAATCTCGCCTTAATAAGCTCCGGATTTCTTGAACTCATTAACAGCGGCTGTGAGAAGTTGTTCATCTTCCTTGCTTAAGGCTTTTTCTTTCTCGATACGATCGATCAAGTCTGCATGATTTACTTTCATGAAATCCTGCATTGCCTTTTCAACTTTGAGCGCGTCCTTAACTTGAACGTCGTCGTATGCACCCATGTTGATAGCAAAAAGAACCAAAGCTTCTTCCCAAACTTGAAGAGGCTGATACTGAGGTTGTTTCATCAACTCAGTAACGATCTTTCCACGTTCGAGCTGTTTACGTGTTGCTTCGTCAAGGTCACTGGCGAACTGGGCGAAAGCAGCAAGTTCACGGTACTGAGCAAGAGCCAAACGAACACCGCCACCTAACTTCTTAATAATCTTGGTCTGAGCTGCACCACCAACGCGGGAAACAGAAATACCCGGGTTAATAGCTGGACGGATACCGGCGTTAAAGAGGTCGGTTTCCAAGAAGATCTGACCGTCAGTAATAGAAATTACGTTTGTCGGAACGAATGCTGTAACGTCACCGGCCTGTGTTTCAATGATAGGAAGAGCTGTCATTGAACCTGTCTTACCTTTAACCTGGCCGTTGGTCTTTCTTTCAACGTATTCAGGATTGACACGGGCTGCTCTTTCAAGCAAACGGCTGTGCAAGTAGAATACGTCACCAGGGTAAGCTTCACGTCCCGGCGGTCTGCGCAACAGCAAGGAAATCTGACGATATGCCCAAGCCTGTTTGGTCAAGTCATCATAAACGATAAGGGAATCTTCACCACGATCTCTGAAGTATTCACCCATTGTGGCTCCGGAATAAGGAGCAATGTATTGCATAGCTGCAGATTCAGAAGCAGAAGCGGCAACAACAATGGTGTATTCCATTGCACCGTATTCTTCCAACTTACGTACAACGTTAGCGATTGTAGAAGCCTTCTGACCGATAGCAACATAAATACAGGTCAGGTCTTTACCTTTCTGATTGATGATTGTATCGATAGCCACAGCTGTTTTACCTGTCTGACGGTCGCCGATGATCAACTCACGCTGTCCGCGTCCGATAGGAACCATGGAGTCAACAGATTTCAAACCGGTCTGAACTGGCTGGCTAACAGACTGTCTGTCAATAACGCCAGGTGCAACCTTTTCAACAACGTCATATTCGTCCGTTACGATTGGACCTTTTCCATCGATAGGCTGACCTAAAGCATTAACAACACGGCCTCTTAAAGCAGGGCCGACCGGGACCTGAAGAATACGACCTGTTGTTTTAACGATGTCGCCTTCAGAAATGTGTTCATAACTACCCAAAATAACAGCACCGACTGAATCTCTTTCTAAGTTAAGAGCAAGACCGTAAGTGTTATTTGGGAATTCAAGCATTTCGCCTTGCATCACGTCAGAAAGACCGTGTACACGGCAAATACCGTCAGTCACAGATACGACTGTGCCTTCCGTACGAAGGTTGGTGTTAAGACCCATTCCTTCGATTCGCTGCTTAAGCAGCTCGCTAATTTCACTCGGATTGAGTTGCATAGCTTTAAACTCCGTTATTAACTTGTGAGGGCTGCATGCATTTCTGCAAGACGAGCCTTAACTGTTCCGTCAAGTACCTTATCTCCGACAGAGACTTTAACTCCACCAATAAGAGACTTGTCAATTTGGACAGTAGGTAAAAGTTTCAGATTTGGGAACTTTCTTTCCAAAGCTTTAAGCAAAGAATCTACTTCTTCCTGGCTAAGAGGGAAAGGAGTTTCAATCAAAACTTCAGCCTCAGATCTGTCTTGATGAAGAAGGTGTTTGAATTGCTCAGTAATAGACGGTAACGCCTCAAGTCTGCCATTCTCGATCAAGAGTTTCAAAAGCCGGATAGCTTCAGAAGGAATCTCTTTAGGCAGCATTCCGCGCAATAAACTGTAGATTTCTTCAGAGCTGACATGTGGGTCGCTGACTAAATCTTGCAATGCTGGATCAACAACTATTTGATCGAGAGTTTCTAAAGCATGCAAAACATTATCAGCCAAACCCTCTTCTTTATTGTCCTTTACTGCGCTGATAAGAGCTTCTGCGTAGGGACGTGCAATAGTTGAGATTTCAGCCATGATTACAGTTTCGCCTTAAGTTGGTCTAGCAATTGCTGATGAGCCTTAGCATCGACTTCTTTACCTAAAATTTGAGAAGCACCTGAAACTGCTAATGACGCAACTTGGTCCTTCAATTGCTCGCGGGCCTGTTGGATTTCTTGAGCAGCCTGAGCTCTGGCGGCAGCGATAATCTTATCGGCTTCAACCTGGGCCTGAGCCTTAGCTTCGTCAATGATTGCCTGACCACGCTTTTCGCCTTGAGCAACGATCACTTGAGATTGTTGGCGAGCACTGGCTTCGATAGAAGCGCCTTGTTTCTTGGCTTCTTCTAAAGCGTGTTCACCACGATCGGCTGCTGCAAGACCATCGGCAATCTTTTTCTGCCGCTCTTCGATTGCTCGATTGAGCGGAGGCCATATATATTTCATAGTGATCCAAGCACCAACGAAAAATACAGCCATCTGTACGAACAGTGTTGCATTAATGTTCATTTTTCGATCCCTAAAAGCAATTCCTTACCGGAACTGCGGTTGTCTGGAAAACCTTAAGCAAAATCTTTATGGTTAGCCGACAAAGGGATTAGCGAAAGCAAACATCATGGCGATACCAACACCGATCAAGAAGGCGGCGTCGATAAGACCAGCGAGAAGGAACATCTTAGTCTGCAATGTGTTGATAAGCTCTGGCTGGCGAGCAGAAGCTTCAAGGTACTTGCTACCCATGATAGCGATACCGATACAAGCACCAAAAGCACCGAAGCCAATGATAAGGCCACAAGCTAAGGCAACATAAGCGACGTTTGTCATAACGAACTCCTTGTTAAATATGACGTAAACAAATCAAA
>CANTYJ010000069.1 GCA_947854175.1 uncultured Turicimonas sp.
AAACCTTGAGGCTTAATATATATAACAAAATTTCCTCAATTTAAACCCTAAAACTCAGGAAAAAGCCTTCACTGCTAAAGCAACTTAACCAAAAAGTTCCTTCAAGGTCTGTTCTATTTTTTCTTCCGTCGAGTTCACAGAACCTTGAACAAAAGGAGCTTTTCCTCCTCCCTTGCCGTTTAAGGCCGTATTGAATTTCTTAGTCAATTGAGGCAAGTCAGGAAGCACAGAATAAATGATGTAATAAAACAGACCCGAATTGTTTTGTTCGGATATGACTGCTATCGTTCTACTGCTTTTTTGTTCTGAAAGCTTTGTCGCAAAAATTTTAATTTCAAATGGTGTTAAGCTTGGGCAATTTACCAACAATAGTTTATCTTTCTCCGGAAGATTAACAGAGATATTTTCGAAAAGCTTTTCTGTTCTGCGGTTGAGTTTTTCCCGTAGAGATTCATTTTCCTCAAACAATTTGCCGAGAGCCTTAGAAATTTCTTGAGGTTTAGCCGACAACTGTTCAACGCAGGAAGCACTTTCCCGTAATAACATGTTGAAGTAATTATGAAGCCTCTCTCCTGCAACGAACTGCACCCTTGTTCCTCCCCTATGCTTCATTGAGGAGATCACTTTACACATTCCTATCTCGCCTGTTCTTGACACATGAGTCCCGCAACATGCACAACGATCGCTACCGGGAAACTCAACAATCCTAACGGTTCCCTTCAGTTCTTTTTTACTTCTGTAATTGAGTTCTTGAAGCTCTTTTTCGTCGGGAAAGAAAATTTTTACCGGTGCATCTTTAAGGATAGCTTCGTTAGTTGCCGCTTCAATTTTTGCAATTTCTTCCGCAGTCAAATACTTATCAAAATCAACCGTTATTAAATCATCGGCCATGTGGAATCCTACATTTGCGGTTCCATGCAAAGCGTTGGCAATACCGGAGAAAATATGCTCACAAGAGTGATTTTGCATATTATCAAAACGCTTGTTCCAGTCGATTTTTCCTGTGATTTCCTGACCTGCTTCAAACGGTTTATCCACTGAGTGAACTATATTGCCTCCGACTTTCTTTACGAAGGAAACAAAAGCCTCGTTAATCAACCCGGTATCTGAGGGTTGGCCGCCTCCTTCAGGATAAAAAGCCGTATCAGATAATACTAAATCGTATTTATCTTTATTTGGACTACAGCTTATGACCGTTGCTTTGAACTCTTTGCAGTAGGGCTCTCGATAAAAAAGTTCACTCATTGCTGGCATTTTGTTCTTCTTTTTCCTCTTTTAAGTTTTCAGAAATTTTCGGGTTGCTATCAGGAGAAGTGCTTTTATCCGGCAACTGCGCCTTTCTTATCTGTTCTCTAATCCAAGAACTTCCGCCCAAGACTTTTAGCTTATTTTTATCTTCTTCTGATAAAAGTATGGTAGTTCTGACTAAGAGTCCTTCTTCAGAGACCGGGCGCCCTCTTTTTTTAATTATCCAGAGATTCTCAATCTCTTGTTCAAGTTCTCCACGGTTTTCTCCTGACTCATCGAGCAATCCTGCAAAACACTTAAGATCTTCTTCAATCGTATCAATAATAATTTTGAAGTTAGCCGCTTCCTTTGCGGTTCTTGTTTTGACTTCAACAGGAATAAGGACTTCACTGGACATTTTTGCAGAGCCTATGCAAACTCCATTTGAAAGCACGTAAGCATAATAGGCTCTCTTGTCCTTAATGAAATCATTAGGACCTCTTCGTAATTCGAAACGGACCTTCTCTGTATGTTTATCCGGATTTTTGCTGGCAGTAGACAACATTACCTCCTAATAAAATATTGTCCATATTTTATTCTTTTTCTAAGAAGACTCCTTAGGTCGATTGATTTTTTGTGAGTAAATACAGTAAGGCTTAAAAACAAATCTATTTTTTCGGTTTGAAATACAAATTTTTGTTTCTTCCCTTGCCTGTAATTTCGTCAATTGAAATTTTCCAAAGATCGATGAAATTACCGGCTGCCTCAAAAGCCTTCAAAATATCTTCTTCCTTAACTTTTGGAAAATGGATTTTGGCTAAAGCTAACGTTTTTTCTTTCTTTTCAATCGGATCAGAAACTAAATTTGCTTGTCCGACAACCTCGGCTGAAACATAATTGACAGAGAAATTATCAGGAACCGCTTTTTCATCGTTCTCTCCCATTCCGATGAAAGTGACCATAACTGAAGGATTTTTTAGAAGTGCTTTTTTCCTCTTACTTTCATCGGAATTTGTGCAATGAAAATACAGATCGTCACCAATTAAAACCGGTGAAATCGGTGTCGCGTAGGGCTTTTCTTCGGTATCTATCATAGAGAGAACAGCATGACGGGTATTTCTTAAGATTTCGATTGTTTCTTCCTTTGATAGCTCTCTGTCTTTTCTTCTCATAATTTGAACTCCTACCAGATTGAATAATTATTTAGGTCACTAACAATCTTATCCCAATTCCGGTTAAAAATATCTTTTAGCTGAACGTAGTAAACAGCATCTTTTACCCGAGGTTCAAGACATTCAATCCCTTTCTTATAAAGAGCCAAATACAAGTCTCCAACATATGTAGGAACAGAGACTGATTCGTATTTATTTTGTCTTTTAATAATTTCTTCAAAAATATCTTTTGCAATATCTGATTTTTCGCCGATCGAGTCAGGAATAAGTTTCATTTCTACCAGTATCTCTTCAAATCCAAGGTGAAGAATACTTTCATACCAACCCGGTTGATCCTTGTTTTGCCAATTTTCTATAACGTCGAAACCGTCGGCGAGGTAATCTAAAATGTGTTTTCGGATGGATTCAAGAGCATTTTTTTCTTTTTTGACGTCCCAGCAGTGGGCCCAGGCAATTTCATCAGAGAAGTCGACTTTATGGTGAATTCTCAGCAAAAAATAGCGCTTATCTTTAGAACAGAGTGAGAAATAGTCCTGAACCATCTTCTTTCCTTAAAGATCTCAAAGCCTGAATATACTATGTTTTGTTTTATTTATCTCATGAGAAATTTTCAGATATTAAAACTGTTTGTTCCGACTGTATAACGGAAACAAAAGCGTCAATTCGAGTAATCTTCAGTTTCTAATATTATTTATCAGAAAGAACTGTAGCTAATCAACGATGCCGTTTGACTATTGTTTTTTTATGTTGTTGGTTTTAAAAAGATCAAAGGCTGCACAATAGACTGCGGTAGAACGATCTATGGTTATGAAGTTGACATCTTCCTCTCCGTATACTAAGAACAGGATGTCAAACGAACAATTTTTTTAGTTTGAATGGCTCACTTTTTGGTAGAACATTTCGGAACAGATTTGACAGATTCATAACAATCGTTTGCATTATGCCTGAGAACTGAAAATTATTTCAGCGTGTACTTTTGTTTGAAGTCTGACATTTGAATTTACCTCTTTGAAAGTTGATAGATAAATAATAACCTAAGTAAGTTTGAACAGTAGAAGACTTGATTGACTACGCAAACATAGCCGCAATAAAAACTAGTGCGAATAATATCCATAACTCTGGGTAAGTTTCTTTTTTCGGTCTGATTTTGTCTAAATATTCTTCAGGAGTTGTGTCTATAAAACCTAAGCGTATGAATTTCATTTTGCATGGTAAAACAGCCCAAACGCTTTTATCTTCTCCGAAGTAGTAAAGCCTTTTTAAGTAATCAGGTAAATACTTATCGGGATAATCAGCCGTCTCTATTAATGACGTGTATTTCCATTTAGCGTCTTCACAGAGGTCATTGGCATAGAGAATCGCTTTGCCGTCGCAGTAGCGCTCATCCATACCTTCAATTTCGAATTTAATAAATCTTTCAAAATAACCATCAAATGGAATTGGCGGTTTGTTTAAGTTCAAAGCCTCTTCAACGGCGCCTGATATGTAATATGTTCTCTTAATGTTCATCAGCCTGTTATTTCCCTAATAGTCTAAATAATTTTGATTTTTAGCGAAAAAAGATTTAGAAAAAATATTCTTGTTCTCTGTAACTACTGTAACTACGTTCCTCCTCGACAAAGTGAGGCCCGTTGCTTCCATATTACGTTTCGTACTTCATGATTACACTATAAACATTAAAGCAATTCGTTCGGCACCGGATGAAAAAATCATCGATTACTTTGCAAATTTAAATAACGCAGAGCCAGATTTTAACGATATGCTATGTTAAGTAAGTCAGGCAAAAATTTTTAGATAAATCACCCAACAAAGAAGATCGCCTGGACCGCCAGCTGTAAAAGTAAGCCATGAAGCTCAAGAAGCAGACGCTCAGCGAAATTTTCCTTGATTCCAGTCTTCTTTCGTAAATTAGTGCGTTTGGCTATTTAATTGCGTTAATTGACTCCAAAGATACGTTAAATCTCTTCGCGTTAACTTCAGTAGCTCCAAAGGCTTTACCATCATAGCTTTTTGTGTAGCTTTATTCCCAACAGTTGTCTCATTAAACGAAGCTGGGCCGAAGGTTTTACATCTTTCAAGTCTTCTGTATTCTTCATCAGTTAATCTTAGAGTAGGTTTATTGCCTAAAATTCTCAAAATCTTTATTGCAACCGGGCTCGTTTTTGTAACACCTTTGCCTTTAAATTTTTGAATAAGATAAAACTGGTAATCAGTTGTTTTCAACTTAAGATAATTAGTTAAAAAATTAACACCTTTAATTTTTTTTGACTAAATTTTTGTAACAAGTACGCCATCTTGCGCTTATAACTGATTGATTTATAGTTGAAATTTTTATCATTGGTGGAGCAAAAGGGGATCGAACCCTCGACCTCAGCATTGCGAACGCTGCGCTCTCCCAACTGAGCTATTGCCCCACAACGAGCAAATTGTAACTTTTATTGAATACTTTTTCAATCTAATTTGGGTTGATTTTTACTTAGATAATCCTTTAGAGCATCACTCGGATCCAAATCCTGGGCTTCCTGTACTTGATCTGCAGACATCATTTCCTGCAACTGTTCGAATTCCTCTTTAAGTTTCTTATCTTCAGGATTATCAATTACGCATTTATTCAGCAAAGAATATGCAGTCACAAAATCCGCATTTTTCCAATTTCTTGTGCCCAACATTTGAGCGAAGTAACACACATCTTTCTCGTCGCCCTTTTTTAATGCTCCTAGAGCAAACGCTCCTCCAAGATTGAAATTCCGGCGTACTGACTCACCGTCCCAATACTTATGTGACAAATTAATCAATTCATCCGGAGATGCTTTTTCCAAGTAATAGTTCAACCACTGTTGTGCTTTTTTGTGGTCACGAATACTTCTGGGACCGGTTTCAAGCAAAATCAGAAGGCTATATATGTCTTCTTTTGCTCCTGAATTTGCTGATTTCTCCAACCACTTAACAGCTTTGGAGATGTCTGGTTTTACATCGGGTGTTCCGTCCCGATATAAACGACCTGTTTGCAACTGAGCAGCTACGAGTCCTTTTTCAGCGGCTTTTTCAAACCAAAATGCAGCTTGTTTGTAATCCTTTTCTTTCCAGTAGCATTCTCCCAAGAGATACATTGCATGTACCTGTCCTTTTTTAGCTGCGGCTTCTGCCCACTCCATCGCTTTGGCATTGTCTTCAGGTAATAAAAGGCCGTGAGCAAAGGAATAGGCAATTGAATACAACTCTTGAGGAGTTGCATCTTCTTTAACTTCGTTTAAATACTGTTTTGCTAATTGAACTTGGCCCGCTTCAGCATTTGTCTGTTGAAGAAGTGTTGCGTAAAGAACTTTGGATATATGGTGGCCGTTTTCAGCCGCTTTGCTCAACCAAAACTTAGATTTTGCTTCATCCCTTTCGGTTCCCAGTCCGCGTTTATAAAAACTACTTAATGCGGCTTGTGCCGGTGCATAATTTGCTTTAGAGGCATCAAGCAATAACGTAAAGGCTTTCTTAGGATTTTTTTCTACGCCCTGCCCTTGCCTGTACATCGTCGATAAACGAAGTTTTGCTTTAGGACTTCCAATGTCAGCAGCTTCCGCATACAGCTGAGCAGCTCTCTCAAGGTTTACAGGAACTCCGTCTCCATATAAGAACACTTCCGCTTTCGACAGAAGAACATCAATTTTCTTTTGTTCCTCAGAAGTAAAAGTTACTGGAGAAATCTCCATATCAGGGTCTTTAGCGAGTGCTTGTCCTCCTCCCGGAGAAGAGGCTGGTGTTTCTTCAGAGCCGATTGCTTTCTGCTCACCCGCTGAAAGCTTATCTGCAGGAGTGGATACCTTATCGAGATTAGTTTCGGAATCTGTTTCCACGATTGTAGTGGGAACAGAATTTTCTTTGAATTCATTCTGTTGAACTAAAGAAGTTGCTTTGTCGGATATTTCTTCAGAATTGTTAACCGCCACAGGAACCTTTTCTTCAGGGGAAGATTCCTGAGCTCCCACGACAGACATCGCTGATGAAACTGTAAGAATACAAATCAACCTCTTTACGCAATTAACAGAAGACATCCGTTTTCTCCTTTTTATGTAATGTTACAGAAAACATCGCTTCAATTTTGCGTCCTTTTCTTCAAGTCATTTGAAGCAAAGAAATTGAAGAAATTTATTCACCAATTTCTAAACGCTTGTCTCATTTTTAATACGTTTTGAGATTTAGAACGGTTTCTAGAAAGGAGAAACATTTACTGAGTGGGTAATAAATGTTTTTAAATAACACCTCTCATATTTAATAACCAATATAACCCCTGGCAGTCACCCCTTTTATAAAGATGGGTGAACTTGACTCTTAGATTCATTCTGTTTTAAAAATAAAACATGATATTTTATTAAAATAACATTTAATAATTTTTGACTAAAATATTTTCATCAAAAATAATAAATAAATAACAAACTGATCTAACTATCCTGAATATAAAGAATTTTGATTCGTCCGAACAATTGAGAAAATACCTAAAAGGGGGTAGTATAAATACAGTAGAAGTCCCCGATAAACAATAAATATAAAAGAAGCATTATGAAAATTGCCCGTTGGATGAAAGTCGCGGAAGATCTGATAGCCGGTATTTCTGATGGTTCCTTCCCACTTAATTCTTTTCTGCCTACAGAGTTTGAACTTTGTAAAAAATATAAAGTTAGCCGCTATACCGTCCGGGTTGCTTTGGAAAAACTCACCAAACAAGGTTTTATCCGCCGCTGGCCCAGACTCGGCTCTAAAGTCATTTCGTTAGGGTTTGATGAAACATATTCCAAAAAGTTCTCTTCTGTCTCTTCCATCGATCCTCTGGCTGATTCTCATAAGAGAGTTGTGAAATTAACGTCTGAATGTATTGTTGACGAAAGACTCGCATCCAGACTCGAGTGTGAAAAAGATATTGAGTTTTTAAAATTCTCTAATGTCAGAATGAACCCTAATGAACCTGACAAACCACTCGTCTGGTCTTCCGTTTACGTTAATCCTAATTATAGGAAGCTTCCCCAGTTAGCTAAGTCTAACCCTCTTATACTTTTGGCCACTCTCATTGAAAAAGAATATGGGGAAAAATGCACGGAGGTTTATCAGAAAATTTCAGCAGTACCTCTTCCAGTCGAAGCAGCGATTCATCTAAACGCTGAACCAGGCATACCTTCATTAAGAATTCTCAGACATTATAAGAACAACGAGAATAAACTACTGGAAGTTTCTGAGTCATACCACCCCGGTAACCGCTTCTGTCTGACATTCAACATGAAAAACTTCAGATAAGTTTTTCTACATTCTTTAACCGGGAACTCCATTAAAATGTGGGCACTGAAGTTTAAAATTGAATGAAGTGCCCAATACATCAACAGCAAACCAAAAACCGGCCCGTAAGAAACGACCTCCTTTGAAAGAAAGACTTGAAAGGATGGGTTTGGCCGGAGAATGGGATTACATTCTGCACCTTCCGTTAAGGTATGAAGATAAGACTCAGATAACTCCTATCAATGAGTTGGTCAGTGACGTGGATGCTTTAGTCGAGGGCACTGTTGTTTCATCCAACGAGAACATTTTTGCTAAAAGGCTTGAAGCAGTTATCGAAGATGATACGGGTTCCCTTCAGGTTAAATTTTTTAAATACTTTCCCGGAACTAAAGAATTATTCAAAGAAGGTAATAAAGTTCTTCTTTATGGGCGCCCCAAACCTGCCTGGAGAGGAAAAGGTTTCGAAATGCTGCACCCGAACTCTAAGCTTTCAAAACCAACCCATGAACTAGATAAAACCTTAACTCCGATTTATCCGGCAGGAGAAGGCATCCAACAGCAGTGGCTTCGGAAACGTATTCAAACAGCTTTCCTGAATGTCGACATCAAAGATCTTCTGACTGAACAAGAAAAGGCTCAGTTGAACTTACCGTCGCTGAAAGATGCAATTACGTCTATTCATTATCCCGCGCCGGACGCCAACCTTGAGGAATTACAAAACAAAACTTCTCCCGGCTGGCAACGTCTGAAGTTTGATGAGCTGATGGCTCAACAAATAATGATGACCTTGTCCAGAAAAAGGCGTGAAAGTTTAAAGGCTCCTATTCTTGTTACACCGGTGGATAAAAAACATTCCTTGACCGGCCAATTTTACCTGTCATTGCCATTCAAATTTACAGGTGCTCAAAAGAGAGTCTGGAGAGAGATTGTTCGATCCATGGAATCGTCAGTCCCCATGAACCGTTTGGTTCAGGGTGATGTTGGGAGCGGAAAGACTGTCATCGCAGCCATGGCCGCAGCCTTTGCGATTGATAACGGCTATCAGGCCGCTCTTATGGCCCCGACAGAAATCCTGGCCGAACAGCATTTCAACAAGATTCTTGAATGGCTCAAACCACTTAATGTTAAAGTCGTCTGGTTAACCGGAAAACTCAAAGCTAAAGAAAAAAATCAGGCTTTAGAAGCCATTGAAAACGATGCAAATATCATTGTCGGAACACATGCTCTGATTCAAGAGAGTGTTAAGTACAAAAACTTGGGGTTAGCTATTGTTGATGAACAACACCGATTCGGCGTTGAACAGCGGTTAGCCCTTAGAGCTATAAATTCCGAAGGTTTAATGCCTCATCTTTTGATGTTATCGGCGACTCCGATTCCAAGAACTCTTGCCATGAGTTATCTATCGGATTTGGACGTCTCTGTAATTGATGAACTTCCTCCGGGAAGGAAGCCGATCACTACCAAGATTTTTCTTTTATCACGGAAAGATGAAATTCTGGAGAGTATTCGAAATGAGTTATCCCAAGGGCGACAGGCATACTGGGTTTGTCCGCTCATAGAAGAAAGTGAAAAGCTTGAATTGACTGCAGCAACTGTTGCCTATGAAGAAATTGCCGCAGCATTGCCGGAATTCAAGGTTGAGCTTATCCACGGAAAAGTTTCAACGGAAGACAAAAATGCCATTATGGATCGTTTTAAATCCGGCGAGACTTCCCTTTTAGTTTCTACCACGGTCATTGAAGTCGGTGTAGATGTACCCAATGCCACTGTGATGGTCATTGAACACGCAGAACGTTTCGGATTGTCCCAATTGCATCAATTACGGGGAAGAGTCGGACGAGGCTCAGGAAAAAGCTTTTGCATCGCTTTATTCGGAGACAAGCTTTCCCACGAAGGCAAAGAAAGACTTAAGATTTTCCGTGAGAATTCTGACGGCTTTGTCATTGCCCAGAAAGATTTGGAATTAAGAGGACCCGGTGAGTTTCTCGGTTCCCGGCAGTCAGGTGTTCCTCTGCTAAGATTTGCTAACATAGACACGGACGCAGAACTCGTGACTAAAGCCAAGAAATTGGCTGTTCAATGGATAGAAAATAACGATCCGAGAGCTGAAATCCATGCTTCCAGATGGTTTAAAAACAAAGAAAAATATTTGGAAGCTTAAGTCCCAAGGAGTTTTAAATTGACCTTAAATGAATTGAAGTATGCGATTGCGGTCGCCCAACTCAGACATTTTGGAAAAGCTGCCGAAAAATGCCACATTTCCCAGCCGTCCCTTTCAGTTGCTATTAAAAAACTTGAACAGGATTTGGGAGTTCAATTATTTGAAAGGAAGAATTCTGAAATAACAGTTACCCCGATGGGACGCCGCATCATTGAGCAGGCTCGTATCGTTTTAGAAGAAGCTGACAAAATCAGACAGATCCCCTTGGAACAAAGTGATCCATTGACCGGTCAAATCCGCCTTGGCGTTATTTACACAATCAGTCCGTATCTTTTGCCTGAGTTGATTAAAAAATCGATCGAGAGAACGCCGGAGATGCCTCTTGTCATTACCGAAGGCTATACAGCCAAACTAATTCAGGATCTGAAAGCCGGAAATTTGGATGTTGTAATTTGTGCTCTGCCAATTTATGACGAATCTTTGATGTGTTCTTATCTTTATGAGGAAGAGTTCGTGGTTTTAGTCCCTTCCAAGCATGAACTCGCGCAAAAAGATGAAATCTCTTCCCAGGATCTCATCCATGAAAAAATGCTTATCCTTTCCCAGGGAAACTGCTTCAGGGACCAGGTTCTGAAGGTCTGTCCTGAAGGAATGAAAGGAGAACCGATTCCCGGCTCCCATCTGCATTTCATTGAAGGCTCTTCCCTCTCGACTTTAAGGTATATGGTATCAAGCGGACTTGGAGTATCGGTTTTTCCTGCGAGCGCAAAAAATTATGATGTCAATGATCAGCTCACTAAGTACATTGAATTCACCCAGCCTGTACCGACCCGTATGGTAGCTTTAATCTGGAGAAAGACATTCCCGAGAGTGCCTGCAATCCACAGAATCTCTGAGACTTGCTCAAGAATCAACCTGGAAGGCATTACTCACCTTCCGTTTGAACCCCACTCTCTTTCCAGAGACGGTTATTAAATACAAACCCGGCGGCGGCCGGGTTTTAGATGTTATTTCAAATTTTCTACCGATTCACTAAATTCATCACCTAGCTCAATTGCTCTTGTGCGGCAAGCCTGCATTGCTCTTAACATCATTTCCTGAAAGCCGCTTCCTTCAATAATTTTGGTAGCTTCGATGGTTGTTCCGCCTTTACTTTGAACCTTTCTGCACAGTTCAGAGAACGGTTCGTCAGAATTTTTAGCCAAGGTTGCTGAACCTAAAACGGTATAAATTGCCATCTGTCTGGATTGTTCAGCTGTAAACCCAAACTCCAGGGCCGCTTTTTCAAGAGCAAGCAGGAAAAGAAAGACGTAAGCAGGACCTGAACCGCTGACTGCAGTGACAGAATCGATCATCGATTCAAAACTGCACCAGATGAGCAAACCGGCTGGAGAAAGGATTTCTTCTACTGTCTTTTTGTCTTCGTCGTTTTCTGAGGCCATGTAGATACCGCAGACTCCAAGACCTTCTTTAACCGGTGTGTTCGGCATCACCCGGCAAATCCGGTTATGGCCGAGAAGTTTCTCGATATCTCTTATTTTTACGCCGGCTGCAATCGATAAGACAAAATTATTTTTAAGAAACTCTTTAGCGTCCGATAAAGCTTCAGGAAGCTGCTGTGGTTTAACTGCAAAAATGACACAATCCATTTCGGATAACCACGGGCCTATTTCTTTATGGGGAGTGATTCCAAAATCATTATGAAGTTTATCCAGTTTGTTGTCATTGAGATCAAGAACATGAATATTGGAATGCTCATCCCAATGGTCAGCCATTCTTGCAATGATGGCGGTGGCCATATTGCCCCCGCCAATAAAAGCTATTTTTTTGTTAGACATTTATTTTTCCTTTTTTGAATAATCTCTTGGACCAAAAATGGCGGACCCGACTCGGACCATTGTTGAACCTGCTTCGACAGCTTCAGCCATGTCTCCTGACATTCCCATGGAAAGTGTATCGAGTCCATAGCCTTCTGCATTGAGTTCATCGAACAAAACCTTCATTGCATTTAATGGAGCCATTTTTTCTTCATGGGTATCTCCTGTTTCAGGAATACACATCAGCCCCCGAAGTTTTAAGTTGGGTAGAGTTTTTACAGCTTCGGCCAGGGCCCGGATATCGGCCGGTTGAACGCCTGATTTGGTCGCCTCATCCGAAATATTAACTTCGATAAGTACATTTATAGGAAGCATTCCCTCAGGTCTTTGATCAGACAACCGTTTTGCGATTTTTACAGAATCGATTGTCTGTATCCAGTCAAAATGCTCTGCTGCTAACCGCGTTTTATTTGACTGAAGATGTCCAATCAAATGCCAGGTTAACTTTTGTTCGGGATAATGTTCTCTGCAGTAATCGATTTTGTCACAGGCTTCCTGGACGTAATTTTCGCCGAAAGAGGTCATTCCGCATTGAATACCCTCAATGATGGCTTCAATCCCAAATGTTTTGGATACAGGGAGTAATTGAACTGAATTCGGTTTTCTACCAAATTTAATTTCTTCCTGTGACAGAGCTTTTTTGACCTTCTCATACCTTTGACAAAGTCCGGGCTGTAAAACTGACAAAATCCACTCCTTCTCTACTTATCAATTTAAAGTATTTGTGATTGTAGTTTTTTAGAGTTAACTTTTTAAAAGAAAAGACCTAAGATTTTCCAGTTTCAGGTACTGAAAGCAGTCAATTTAAAATTGCTATTTTGAAAAAAATAATTATTTGAAAAAACGTAAATAGCCACGCCAAACGCTCCGAAATCAACTTTTTTACTTCTAATTTTTATTTCTATTTGAGAATAAATCTCAAAAAAACTGACAAATGAGCTCCAATTTATTGCTTTAAGGCATAGTTCTTACTTTTTGAAACATTTGCAGAAATCTTTTTTCATTTTTTCCAACAATCATAAAATTTTAAAAAATTTATTTAAGTATCTAAACTTTCTTTACCTTAAATTTATAAAAATTAAGGGTATTTTTTAAATATCCCCTTCATATAAGGGAGGTTATTTCTTGGACAGGCCTTGGAATTACTAGTTAAGCAGAAGTTGATTGTTTGCTATTATTATTCAAGAGGATGCAAAATTAGTTTGCATATTATCTATAATTTTCGTTGATTTAAACAGACAAAAGGGTTAAGCAAGATGGCAAAAACTGAAATAAAGGAGCCGGCAGTACGCAAACAGTTGCCCCGTCATTCTTTCGAAACTCGGCAAAAAGCTCTTGAAATTTTCAAAAACGGTGGCGGTTATAAAAACTGTGCAAAAGCTTTGAACATTCCGGTTTATACAGCTAGAGACTGGCACAGAAGTTATCTAATCGGAACATTCCGTGCAGAAAAAGGTGCTCGTCAGCAAGTTTACACAGCCGAACAGAAAGCTACTGTTCTTCGTTTAAGAAGAGAAGAAGGGAAATCTTACAATCAGATTTCGCAAATGACTAAAGTTAATAGAGCAACTGTTCTTCAATGGATTCATAAAGCTAATAAAGAAGCTGCTGAAGTTAGTCCGACCATTAACTAAGCTTTTTCTTCTTTACCGTTAGAATGGCGATCTTTCCCGGTCGTCATTTTTATTGGGACGACACAGTGACACCTAACGACAAAGATCTACACATTCCGGCCAGAATCCTGCTACACAGTTGCTGTGCGCCCTGCTCTTCTGCCATTCTTGAATGGCTGGAAAATCATGGAGTTAAAACAACAGTCTTTTTCTACAACCCGAATATTTTTCCTGAAGAAGAATACTTAAAACGTAAAAACGAGTTAATTCGGTACTGTGAAAAGAAATCCATCCGTTTTATTGACGGTGAGTATGACCATCAAAAGTGGCGGGAAGCTGTCAAAGGACTGGAAAGGGAACCTGAGAGAGGAAAACGGTGTCTTGAATGCTTTAAACATCGTATGCTTGCAACAGCACTATGCGCTCAAAAAGAAAATATCGGGTTCTTTACTACCACACTGGCCGGTTCCCGATGGAAACTTTTAGAACAAATTGATGAAGCTTCTCTTCTCGCCTCAGCTAAAGTTCCCGGAACAACCTATTATCAAATGAACTGGCGCAAGGGAGGTCTTCAAACCCGACGGGGAGAACTTCTCAAAGAAAATAATTTTTATAACCAGCTTTATTGCGGTTGTGAATTTTCCATGGGTCATCTTGCTACAGTTGAACTTCACCTGAAAAAAACAAAGTGAGCTTTTTCCAAATTGTTCTTTAATTAACAAAGGAGCTTGTATTTTCGACTAATACGCCAAAGATCTATTGTCAAAAGCCGGGCAACCTCCTAGAATACAATTCGTTACAGTACTACTTATAACAGTACAGGTTAATAAAAATTTTTAACCTCAATCTCAATTAAAGAACTAAATATGAAAGACTCTGACATTGGCGTAATCGTCATTATGTACGCTGTTGCCACGTGGTTTTTAGTGATGACTGTGCAACTGCCGGAAGGTGCACAGTCCTACCCGCTAATCCTCATTGTGGCTCTGTATGCGTGCACCACCATTTTGTTAATACAACAGATTTGGCATTTCAAAAGACATCGTCTCTTCATTAATGATTTCAGGAAAATCTTCCAGGGATTCCTTCCAAAACAATTCATCGGTGTTGTTGTCGGCTGTGTCATTTATCTGTCATTAGTCAACTACCTTGGATACTATATTTCCAGCGTTTTGTACCTGATTCTTGCACAGTTTTTCCTGAAAGTCAGGCCTATTCCGGCAGTCATTTCCTGTGTGTGTGTGATGGGCGTTACTTATTTAGTCTTCTCTTTATTCCTGAAGGTTCCTCTTCCTTTAGGAATTTTGTTTGAATAAGGAGTGAAGTCATGTTAGAAACACTTGGTCTCATGGGAGCCGGCTTCATTAACGCCTTAAACCCGTTAACTCTTGTCATTATGGTTGCAGCTACCGCTCTGGGTATAACCATCGGTTGCTTACCGGGCCTTTCTGCAGCAATGGGTGTTGCTCTTCTCTTGCCGGTTACCTTCGGTATGAACCCTGCTACCGGCTTAATCGTTTTAGGCGGTATTTACTGCGGTGCTATTTTCGGCGGTTCAATCTCTGCCATTCTTATTCATACACCAGGAACACCTGCCTCTGCAGCAACAGCTATCGAGGGTTATGAACTCACCAAGAAAGGACAAGCCGCCAAAGCACTTGCCGTCGCCTGCTTTGCTTCCTTCTGCGGCGGTCTTTTAAGCTGTATTTCTCTGTATTTCTTTTCACCGTTCCTTGCAGAACTGGCGATGCAGTTTAAGAGCCCCGAATACTTCTGGTTATCAATTTTTGGTTTAACCATCATTGCGGGTGTCTCTTCCAAGTCACTGGTTAAAGGCTTTATTTCCGGCATTCTCGGTCTTTTGATCTCAACTGTTGGTATGGATCCGATGGAAGGTGTCGAACGCTTCATGTTCGGCAACCCAAGTCTTTACAACGGTGTTAACGTAACCTGTGCTTTGATTGGTTTGTTCTCAATGTCCCAGGTTCTTATCCTGGCTGAGAAGAAGATCAAGGAAAGAGCAAAAGCTGCCAAATTTAGCGGAAGCCTATTACTTTCCAGAGCTGAAATTAAACGTTTGATGCCGACCATTACCCGTTCATGGATTATTGGTAACATTCTCGGTATCCTGCCCGGCGCCGGTGCTACTATCGCCTGTTTCATGGGTTATAACGAAGCTAAACGGTTCTCACACCACAAAGACGAATTCGGTAAGGGTTCTATTGAAGGTGTTGCGGGTTCTGAAGCAGCTAACAATGCTGTAACCGGCGGTTCATTGATCCCAACTCTGACTTTAGGTATTCCCGGTGAATCTGTAACGGCTGTTTTAATGGGCGGTTTGATTATTCACGGCCTGCAACCCGGACCGGAACTTTTCACCACTTATGCTCCGATGACCTACACTTTCTTTGCCGGTTTCGTACTGGTTCAGTTTGCCATGCTGTTTGTCGGTTTGCTCGGTTGCAGAATCTTTGCCCAGGTTTCCAGACTTTCTGATTCAATTTTGATTCCGTCAATCTTCCTTCTCTGCGTAGTCGGTTCTTTTGCTATCCATAACAACTTTGATGAAGTTTTATTGATGTTCCTTTTCGGCTTTATCGGTTATCTGGTGAGAAAATTTGATTTGAATGCTGCGGCAATCGTTCTTGGTTTGATCCTCGGACCGATTGGCGAAAACGGTTTAAGAAGATCGTTGTACTTAAGTGACGGAGATCCGACAATTCTGTTTAGTACACCGCTCTGCTGGCTCCTGATTGTTCTTTGTGTGCTCGGTACACTGTCTCCGTGGCTCATGTCCAAGTGGGAAAAACACGTTGAAAGTCATGCCAACAAATAAAGTATTTCAGGTTTGATTGAAAACACGTACAATACATAGTTAACCATTATTAACAACAATTCCTAGGAGGAAATTCGAAATGAAAAAATTACTTTTAGCCGTCGCTGTTGCTATGACAATGCCAGTCGCAATGGCTTGGGCACCGACCAGCGATGTCAACGTTATCGTTGCATACAAAGCCGGTTCCGGTACTGATACAGGTGCCCGTCTTTTAGCAACAGAAGCCAACAAGTATGTCGGCAAGACACTTGTTATTCAGAACCTTCCGGGCGGCGACGGCAAGATCGGCTGGACACGCTTGGTTAATGCCAAACCGGACGGCCAGACAATCGGCTTTATCAACCTTCCGACATTTACAACATTGGCCGCCCAGAAAGGAGCTCCCTTCTCAGCAGCTGACGTTGTTCCTATCGCCAACCATTTGACAGAGTCCGGTGTTGTTGCTGTTAAAGCAGATTCACCGTATAAGACAATCGAAGAATTGGTTGCAGCAGCTAAGCAGAAAGAATTGAAAGCTTCTACAAACGGTAAGAAAGCTTCCAACCACACTGCAGCTCAGTTGTTGGCTCAAAGCGGCAACTTCAAATACAAAGCAGTTCCTTACGGCGGTACAGCTGACCAGCTCTTAGCCTTGCGTCAGGGTGAAGTGGACTTCACATGCGCCAAAGTTGCTGACGTTGCCAAACTTGCCAAAGGCGACAAGCCGGAATTGAGAGTTTTAGCCGTTTTCGATACAAAACGTTCTCCTGAACTTCCGAATGTTCCGACATTAGGCGAAAAAGGTCTTTATCCTGAATGGTACGGTTCTGCCCGTGCAATCGTTGCTCCTAAGGGCACCTCTCCTGAAATCATCAACTTCTACGTTGATGCATTCAAGAAGACAATGCAGGATCCTGCCACTATTGAAGCTCACAAGAAAGCCGGTCTTTCTATGGACTTCAAGGACAACAAAGAACTTGGCAAGCTCATCAAGGATCAGGAAGGTTTTGCTAAGAACGTCATTAACAAACTCTATGAATAATTTAATTTCATAAGTTAAGTTAACGAATGGACCCGGGAAACCGGGTCTGTCTTTTTGTACATCGAAATGGCATTATCTGAAAAACAAGTTGGACTATTGGGAGCCGTCTGTGCATACCTTGTTTGGGGCTTTTTACCGATCTACTGGAAACTGTTCGGTCAAGTCCGTGGCTGGGAAGTTATTGCTCACCGTGTGGTCTGGTCTCTCATTGTTTTGATTTGCATTCTGATTGTTTTCGGAAAGGCTAATAAAGTCCTGCCCTCCCTTCGCTATCTTGCAAAAGAAAAATTTAAAGCGGTTTGTCTGACACTGGCGGCTGCTTTTGCCGGTTTCAACTGGTGGATTAATGTTTATGCTGTCAACAGCAACCAAGTCGTTGAACTTGGTATCGGTATGTTTTTGACACCGCTTATATCTGTTTTTCTGGGAGTTGTTTTTTACCGGGAAAAACTTTCCTTCTTGAAATGGCTGAGCATATTTCTTGCTTTTGTCGGAATGCTTATCATGGTTTTTCAATTAGGACGGATTCCATGGATAGCGATTGGTGTTTCATCGACCTGGGCTATTTATGGAGCCTTCAAGAAAAAGATTACGATTGATCCTTGGATAAGCAATGCCTTTGAGGCAGCTCTAATGCTTCCTTTGGCAGTGAGCTACATTTATTTTCTTAATCATATCGGAGCCGGACATTTTTTCTCCGGTAATCCAAAAGAAGATTTAACCTGGGTATTATTGTCAACCGGCATTGTTACGACAGTACCGATGGTGGCGTTTTCCTACGCTGCCTTACACTTGCAGTTAAACGTGCTGGCTTTTTGTATGTATATCAATCCGATTCTGACAATGTTTGTCGGGTTGTTTATTTTTGGTGAGCCGTTTAATACCTCACAACTGTTACCACTTTCTTTTATTTGGACATCGATCGCCATATTCCTATTCGCTGAAACAAGACAAAGAAACTGAATTCGCATGGCCAGCTTTGAGAAATTGTTCAAAAACGCCTTAATAGTTGGCTGACTTTTTATCTTGTAACTTATAATTTGTTTCGTTATAAACATTCGAGATAAGAAAAAATAAATGGCCTTCAACTCAAAAAAAATCGTTGTTACCGGCGCTTGTGTAGTAGCGTTAGCATGTGCGGGTTATGCGGGTTTTATTTACTTTCAAGGGAAGAAAGTAGATGAAATCGTTAAGAATATAAATACTCAACTGGATTCCAACGAATTAATGTTTAAAGGAGAAATTCTTTCTTCTTCCTTTACCGAACGTAATATTGAAATCTCGGCTTACCTTAAAAACGTTGAAGACCCGACAGAGGCGATTGCAGTTTTTGAAGGTCCCGTAAAGTTAGGCTTTTCTCCAAAAGCGTTGATCCACTTGAAAAAAACATCCCTATTGGATGAAGACAATCTAATTTTGAAATCGATGAAGCCTAAAACTGAATGGGATTTTGATTTCAGATTTAATCCTAAAAAGGCTGTTTTTTCTTCTGAATCTTTTTCGTTAACAACCGACGGAAATGAGGTTAAAGTTGGTTCAATCCTAGGAACTACCACTTTTTCAGGTGCAGAAAATTCATTTAAGAGACTAGTCAATTTTGATACAACAATCAAAATTAGTCCGATGTCAATAATAAATAAACGTGAGTTTCTCAAGCTCGGCTCTCAGGAAATAAAAATATCTTCCAATGGAGCAAGTTCTCAGCCGATCGCTTTCAAATATGACGTCAAAGACATCGGTGCAAACTTAAATAGTACCTTTGGCAGAGTGAATTCCTCGGATTTCTCTTTTGATACCGGTGTTACAAAAAACGGAGATATTTTTTCCCAAACAACTTCGATTGAGTTAAATAACTTTTCCTATAAAGGATTTTTACCGGTCAATGTCCCGGATGCCCAGATTACTGCGAAGCTAAACTGGAACAAATCCGTATCTCCCTACTCTGCACTTTTCTACGACGAGTATGGTGATGAGTTCTGCAAAGAAAACAAAGAAGTTTGTTCAGAAAACGCCCCCTTCTTTGGAAATATTGGAGCTTCTTCAGAAGAATTAAAAAATTCCATTCTGAATGGTCAAGTGTCTTTTGATCTCCTGCCCTCTAGAATTAATGCTTCTGACTTTATTATTTCCGGAGAGGGCTCAGTGAAGTTCACGCCGGGAAGTAACAAAATCGGATCTTTCAAATTGTCTTTGACCGCAGAGAATGATAAGAAACTTTCTCACTATAGTTTCTTATTACCGCGAAACGGTTATTCCATCAACGGCAATACTGCAACTTCAGACATTACTCTGGAGATCAATAACGGAAGATTAGAAGTTTTTGCGAACGGACAAAAACAGTCTTCGTCACCATTTAATTTGGACTAAACCAATGGATCAGAAGCAGTCTCGCTTCTTGTCGAAAAGTTAGTAATTGCAAAATATGTTGAACGGTACTTCAGTTGAAAGGCTGTCGACGCTCAACATAAACAAGATGGACAAATAGAAGTGGAGAACGACGATAGAACTGGAAGACCGAAAATCGGACTTGCTACTGTTCGTATTTTAGGACAATCCTTTTTTGCCATTAAGAGTTTCCTATCCAATTGGCAGTCAGGAAGTTCTATTTTGGTTAAAGCGTAATTGGTATTTAGATTCTTTTGTTTGAACCAACGAATTACTAATTCAACTTTTCTTGTAAGAAGGCCCGATATCTCGGGCCACTCTATTCTCTTGATTAATTCTTATTTGACTGAAAACAACCTTTCACTAAGTACCGGATCAAAACATTCCTGCAGGTAAGCTCGGAAAAGTTCAGGATCTTCTTTTCGAAGTTCCAAAGCTTTCGGCTGGGACAATAAATACATTAAAAGTAATCTGATTTTGGCCGAGGTTGATTCTCCTCCTAGAATTGCACCGGCTTGAATAACATCTTTGACACTTCCGGGAGATCCGTCAGAATCTAAAACCCGACCGGAAGCCACACGTGTGGCGATGACCACTTCTTTCCCTGCATTCAGTGCTCTTTCAACCGCCGGCATCATTTCAGGGGGCAAATTTCCTCTTCCAAATCCTTCTATGACAATCCCTTGGATATCCTGGCTTATTAAATAGTCAATATACTGCCCCTTATCTCCGGTTACTGCCTTAACAATCTCAACATTGGCTGTCAGCTTATCCGGAGTAGGAAAGTTAAAACCGGTATCCTGGTTCAGAGCACCGGCTCTGAAATAAACAGAGTCCTCATCCACATATCCGACGGGACCCCATCCCGGTGAAGTAAATGCTGAGGTTTTAGATGTATGAGTTTTTTGAACTCTGGATGCGGCATGGATTTCGTCATTAAAACAGACCACAACCTGAGGTGTATTGTCTTCGACATCGTGGCAGGCAACTTTGACGGAAGATAAAAGATTCGATAATCCATCAAACCCCACAGCATCACCGCCTCTCATAGAACCAGTTAAGACAATGGGCTTCGAATTTTGATTCTGAAATTCATCAGATAATGAAATACTCAGAAAATAAGCGGTTTCTTCCAGTGTGTCGGTGCCGTGTGTAACGACTACTCCCGAAACTTCAGGTCTCTGAAGAGTTTTCTGGATCTGTTTTGACAATTCCAGCATCATTTCCGGTGTTACCGCTGTCGACTGAACACAGGAAAAGTTAACAACTTCGACATTGCAAAAGTCCAGGATCTCAGGTACTTCTTTGCATAACTCCTCCCCGGACATTGCAGGAACTAGATAACCTTCTTCATTTGTTCTGGTCGCGATAGTTCCACCGACAGCAAATATCACAACGGTCTTATCTTCTTGGACATCAAGATAACCATCGTCAAGAACTTCTTCAGAAATATCTACAACCCGTTCTTCTACTCCAACTGATTCACTTTTGGAAATTTTTTTCTTTTGTTTGAGAGCGTGTTTTAATTTTTTCAAAAGTTTAGACATAACCGTCGCTTCCAAATTTAAACTAATTTACCAGGGTTCATGATTCCCAGTGGATCTATCGCGTTTTTAATCTTTTTCATTAAATCGAGTTCCACTTCGGATTTAAAAGAGTCATTATGATCTTTCTTCAACATCCCGATTCCGTGCTCAGCAGAAATCGAGCCGTTGTAATCCATGACACAAGAATAAAGAATGTCACGCAATTCTTGTTCAAATTTATACGTTAAAGTCGGATCTTCCGGGCTAACAAAATTGTAGTGAAGATTGCCATCCCCTAAATGTCCGAAAATAGAATCTTGTATCCACGGATAAGCCTCTCTTAACTTGTTAAGAGACACCTCTAAAAATTCCGGAATAACTGCAATCGGTAAACTGATGTCACTATGGATACTGCCTCCTTCGGTTCTATCAGCCAAAGGAATTGATTCTCTGACATGCCAAAATACTTCGGAATCCTTTAGAGAATTAGCAATGGCGGCGTCCATAATCTCTTCAGCTTCAAAAGCTTGTTCTAAGATAGATTCCAATGCTGACTCTTCTCTCTTCTCAGACAGTGACAATTCAAGAAGAACTTTCCAAGGAGAAGGCGTAATTTCAGGAACTTCGATGTCCGGCAGATTCTTTTTAACTCTGCTGATTGGCTTTTCGCTGATTAATTCGAATGCGGTCAAAAGGGAACCTGCAGAAGCCTTCACACGGTTTAAAAGATCAACGGCTTTAGCAGGAGATTCAACTGAAATCCATGCGGTTTCTTTTTCCTGAGGTATTGGATAAAGTTTTAAAACAACTTTAGTTATAACACCTAAGGTTCCTTCTGAACCTATAAATAAATCTTTAAAGTCATAACCGGTGTTATCTTTTCTTAATGATTTAAGACCGTTCCAAATCCGGCCGTCTGGTAAAACCACCTCAATTCCGAGAACCAGTTCTCTGGTTGTTCCGTACCGAAGTACTGCAACACCACCGGCGTTACAAGCTAAACAGCCACCGATGGTAGCATTACCCTCAGCTGCAAAAGACAATGGGAAATAACGTCCGTTTTCTTCTGCACATTTATGAACATCAGCCAGAACCATCCCTGCTTCAACGACCATTGAATCCCCTTTGGTATCAACAGAGATAAGATTTTTCATTCTCGACAAAGATAAAAGTACTTGGCTATCAGGCTGTGAAGTTGAAGCAGAACCTGTCAGATTTGTATTTCCGCCTTGAGGAATAACAGGAATCTTATGATTGGCACAGATTTTAATTAAACGGCTGACTTCTTCGGTGTTTTTAGGACGAAGAACAGCCATGGGTTTTGATTCATAATGATCAGTGAAATCATCGGTATAAGGTCCGTACAAGGCCGGATCTGTAATAACGTTTGTTTCACCGCAGATGTCAATAAACTCTTTTTTAATTTGATCTGTTAACGCCATTTTCTGCCTCTCGCAATGTTGGCAAAATTCTAAGACATTCAAGCGGTAAACAACGAATATTAGAAGGACTATTTACAGAATTCGTCGCAAACAGATGGGCTGTTAAAAGCACAAAGACAAATTAACTCATATTGGTGCAAATCTATTCCATAACTGAACCACTTTCCATAGAATACTTTCATGGGCGTGCGGCCAACTTCGACACCGCTTATGTATGTCCGAGTCTCATGTTAGGGACTTTAATTTGGACCGCCGCCCACCTTCATTTTTATCTCTTCACCATTTCTTTAGTATTCCGGTCATTAGTAGCAACATTAGCTAGTGCAGTTATATTTTCTGCATAAAGAAAGTTAGGAGAAATCTTGCCGTTTTTTAAACAGACCATTAAAAAATTACTTGCCGGATGCTTTGGTTGTTAACCAAAATTCCCGTTTCAGAAGGTTATTTGGGATACGTCTTGATAATTGGATTATCCTAAAATTGGATAGACTATAAGAGAATAAACGATGTCGGCAAAAGTTAAAGTTTTTGCAGCAATTCTTGCTTTAGGAGCTGTCGCCGGAGGTGGATACTGGTATTACACAACTCACCAAAGCCATGATTTCAAACTATATGGAAATGTAGATATCCGTCAAGTGGATTTGGCATTTCTTTGGCCCGAACGAATTAAAACGGTGCTTGTTGAAGAGGGAGACCTAGTCAAAAAAGGACAAGTTTTAGCTACACAAGATACTGACACACTTCTTCTCCAGATCAAACAGGCTGAGGCTACCGTAGCGGCTAATTATCAGGCCTACCTTATCCAAAAAAACGGCTCCAGACCCGAGGAAATTGATCAGGCAAAAGCCGCCGTGGAAGCAGCTGAAGCTAAACTGGTTCTCTCCCAAAAAGACTTAGACAGAATCAGCGGTATCTACAAGGCCACCAGAGGACAAGGAGTCAGTAAGCAACAAGTAGACTCTGCACAGGCGCAGGTTAACGTAGATAAAAGCCAGCTGATTTCACAACAAAAAGCTCTTGAACTCGCAAAGATTGGTCCGCGCAAGGAGGCTGTACAACAGGCCTTTGAACAATGGCAGGCTGCCAAAGCTGAATTGGAGCTTTTACAACTTAAACTTAAACAGAGCAAACTGACGTCTCCACTTGATGCAACCATCCGAAGCAGATATCTACAGCCCGGTGATATGGCCTCTTCTGCAAGTCCGGTTTTTGCGTTAGCAATTTCCAGTCCTAAATGGGTCAGAGCTTATGTGAATGAAGTCGAGTTAGGAAAGATTAAGCCCGGACAGGAAGCCTTTGTCTCTATCGACACTTATCCAAATAAAAAGATTGACGGCAAGGTCGGATTTATATCCTCTGTTGCCGAATTCACACCTAAAACGGTTCAGACCCCGGATTTGAGGACCAATCTCGTCTATGAAGTCAGAATCATCGTTGATGATAAGGACAATGTATTGAGATTAGGAATGCCCGCAACTGTCTCTTTTGAGAGGTGATTTTTTGGAATTCCCGGTTTTAAAAGCAACAAACGTGACAAAAATATTTCCGCCTATGGAAAAAGGTGGGAAACCTACTGTTGCTCTCGAAAGATTCAGTCTTGAGATTGGGAAAGGCCAAATGGTAGCCCTAATTGGTCCCGACGGTGCCGGGAAAACAACCTTTCTTCGGCTTGTCGAAAAGTTACTTGATCTCACCTCCGGAAAAATCGAACTTTTTGGTAAAAATCTTAAAGACCAACCCGATGAAATTAAGGATCGGATTGCTTATATGCCTCAGCAGTTCGGACTGTATGAGGATCTAACCGTTCAAGAAAATCTAAATTTATTTGCTGACTTAAAAGATATTCCTGATTCTCAAAGAGCATCTGTTTTTGCAGAGCTATTGAACATGACAGGCCTTGCTGCATTTACGGATCGTCCGGCCGGTAAACTCTCCGGCGGAATGAAACAGAAGTTAGGTATCGCTTGTGCCTTAGTCAGTAAACCTGATCTGCTTATCCTTGATGAACCGACTGCCGGTGTAGATCCATTATCCAGGCAGGAATTATGGAAGATTGTCCGTGCAACTGTGGAAAAGAATCAAACAAGCGTTCTTCTTAGCACCGGTTATATGGATGAAGCTGCCATGTGTAATCATATTTACATCATGAATTCAGGAAAATGTCTGATAAACGGAACATTACAAGAACTAATTGAGCCTTACAAAGGACAAGTTTTTTATCTCCCAAGCGGAAACAAGAAAACCAGAACCCTTCTTGAGGAAGCTACTTCGTCTAAAGATGTTATTGATGCTATTCCTAAAGGATCGGGCGTCCGTGTTTTATTAAAAAAAGATACTGATATTAATAACTTATGTTCGAAGCTTGATGTTACAGGCTCCTACCCTTTACCTCCCGGCTTGGAAGACACCTTTATGGCAGTTCTCAAAGAAGCTCAGGAGAAAAATAATGAACTTGAGTCATTCGGAACTTTTAAAGTCTCTGATCAAAAGGTTTATCTGGTCAATCCGAATGAAGTTCTTATTTCTGTTCATGACTTGGTTAAGAAGTTCGGAAGCTTTACCGCTGTGAACGACACCTCTTTCGAAGTAACAAGAGGAGAAATTTTTGGATTGCTAGGTCCAAACGGAGCCGGCAAGACAACAACATTTAAAATGCTTTGCGGATTGCTTCCGGCAACATCCGGAAAGATCAATGTTGCCGGTTACAACTTGAGAACAGCCCGAGCAGCCGCAAGAAAAAACATTGGCTATGTAGCTCAGTTCTTTTCTTTATACCCTTCTTTTACCATTCTGGAGAATTTGACGTTCTTCGGAGGAGCCTATGGTTTAGACGGCGATATTCTCGAACAGCGAATAAAGGAAGTTTCGGAGCAATTTGAACTGGAAAAACTAGAAGATGAAATCTCAGGTGACCTTAATGCTGGATTCAAAAAAAGACTCTCAATGGCTGCGGCCTTAATTCACGATCCTGAGATTCTTTTTTTGGATGAACCGACCAGTAGCATTGACCCTTTGGCCAGACGAAATTTCTGGAGTTGCCTGAACCATTTAGCTGATATTGGTAAAACTATTATTATTACCACCCACTTCATGGAAGAGGCCGAGTACTGCACGAAGATGGCCATTCAATCGGCCGGAAAAATGCTAGCTTTAGGTTCACCGGCTCAAATAAAGAAAGATGCCGGATTAAAAGATACAGATTCTATGAACGAGGCTTTCGTGCGCATTGTTGAAAAGCAAAATAAGGAGCGAATTTCATGAACACAAATTCGCTAAAAGCCTCGTGGGTCAGGACTTCTTCCCTAACTATCAAAGAAACCAGACAACTTTTAAGGGATAAAAGTTCTATAGCTATGGGCCTTCTTCTACCTTTGCTTTTAATTTTTATCTTCGGCTACTGTATTTCTTTGGACTTAACCGATGCAAGAATCGCAGTTTTTAATCAGGATCCCGGAAAAGTTACAACTTCTATTATTCAAGGTTTTAAAGGATCCACTTACATTACTCCGATTCAGGTTAATTCTATGCATGAAGCAAAAGAATTATTTGATAAAGGAGAAGTCAGAGGAATTGTAGTTTTTCCGCAAACATTTAGCTCTGACCTATTACATCAGAAAGCAAATATTCAAATCATCGCTTATGGCGTGGATACCACATCTGCCAACAGTCTGAGAAACTATGTCCAGCAGTCCATCATGATCTCAATGGAGAAGCTAGGGTTTTCAGCCAAACAACCTATCGTGATGGAACAGCGACTATGGTACAACTCTGCCAATTCTTCAACCTGGTATTTCGTGCCCGGCATCATCGCCGTCGTATTAACGATGGTCGGGACTTTCCTAACTGCTTTGGTGATTGCTCGGGAATGGGAACGAGGCACCATGGAAATGCTTTTTTCTACTCCGGTGACCACCTCTGAGATACTTCTATCCAAGATTATTCCTTACTTTGTATTAGGTCTCTGTGGTTTTGCCATCACTTTAGTGGCGGCGCTTCTCATTTTTAAAGTTCCGATGGTCGGATCTTTCTGGGTTATTTTGATTTCGTCTGTGCTATACCTGTTGGTCTCCTTAGGTATCGGATTATTAATTTCAGGTGGTCTAAGAAATCAGTTTTTTGCGTCCCAAGTCGCCTTAATGGTCAGTTTTTTACCGTCTGTTCTGTTGAGTGGTTTTGTGTTTGATTTAAGAAACGTTCCTGATTTTATTGCTTATGTTTCTTATGGGTTACCTCCGACATACTTCATTGAATTATTACGCGGATCATTCTTAGCAGGAGACGATTGGCAGATTATTTGGAAGGACTGGCTGATATTGACGGCCTATATCGTCGTTTTCTTCTATTTGACAAACAAAACTCTCAAAAAAACTTTGGAGAAGAAGTAATGATAAAAAACTTTCTTAGCGGAGCAGTAGGATGAGGTTGAGTTTTTGTCAAGCCTCACCTTAACGGAAAAACAAGTTTAAAACCCTGAACACATTATGACGACCAACCTATCTAACTTTTCTAGAACGACTCCATTCAAAAGAAATGGTGTTTCTGTCTTCCTATTGACTGCCGGGTTAACTTTCATGCTGGCCGGTTGTCATCATATGTCGCTTCCTGGTCATCACATTTATTTCAATAATTCAAGTGATTATGAAAGAGAAAGTATTACAGGACTCTATGTGGACGAAATAGACGGCTCCTCTCTCAGAATCACGAAGATTTCAGCTACCAATTATCGGATAGAAATTTCTTTATTTAGGCTCACTTCAATAGATGATGCCACCGGTGTATTGAAAAACCAAATACTGAATTTTACCGGAACAGATGCTTCGGGAAACCGTATTGGCGGGGTTCTGCTTTTTAGTGGAAAAGATGTAACTTTAAAATTCTTAGACTCCACTTGGGAATATTTACCTAACGGGACGATGTATCACTTTAAGAAGAAATAGCAACTGTTAATTTCCGGAGTTTTTATACTTTAGTTAAATGAAATCAAAACTACCAATCTAGGAATACTGCAAATAAAAGTACTGGAAAATCTAGAAGATAAATAAGATGATAAAAAGTTTTCTTCAATGGCTTAAATGGATGCGATTTCTACTTTGGAAAGAAACCGCTGTACTTATTAAGGATAAACGCTCACGCTTTATTCTGATTGTGCCATTGTTTGTTCAAGTTTTTCTGTTTGCCTACGCTGCCACTTTTGATTTGAAAAATGTTCCGTATGTTCTCATCAATGAGTCCAATGGCAGGTATTCCCATGAATTAATAGCAAAAATTGATGCCTCCAAAATATTTACCCGATACGCAACGTTAAATAATCCGAAAAATTTAGGAGAAGAAATCACACCAAGGAAAGCCATGATGGCGGTACATTTCCAGAATAACTTTGATTCTCTGGTTGCCGGCGGTAAAGCTGCACCGGTGCAAGTTATATTGGACGGACGCAATTCGACAACGGCTTCCCTGGCGGCTGCTGAACTGAACCAGATTATTACCGATTACACCACAGAGAATTTAAAGATCCGCCCTGCCCTTAATTTCCAATTCAGGTCCTGGTATAACCCAAATGTTCTAACACGTTGGAACTTTGTTACGGCTCTAATTGGAACGTTAAGTTTTATTCAGGTACTAATTCTTTCCGGTTTATCGGTTGCGAGAGAAAGAGAACAAGGAAACTTTGACCAACTTCTTGTCACACCCTACACCCCGTTTGATATCCTGATTGCAAAAGCCATACCTCCAATTGCTATCGGTTTGCTTCAGGCCCTTTTAGTCTGGGTACTGGCCTTTACCTGGTTTGGTATTCCATTCAGAGGTAACTTCTTTACTTTATTAATCGGATTAATTTGCTTTACGGCCAGTTCCGTCGGAGTCGGCTTGTCCATTTCTTCACTATCGAAGACGATGCAACAGGCAATTGTTTTCTGCTTCGTATTTATTATTCCGATGGTTATTCTTTCGGGATTGGTGTCACCAGTGGAAAACATGCCGAAATTTTTCCAATATGTGACTTATCTGAATCCTTTGATGTATGCCTTAAACTTTGTTCATGGAGTTTATCTTGCCGATCAAAGTCTTTGGAATTTAGGAAAAGATATTATTCCGATGATGCTAATTGCCGGCGTGACTTTGCCATTAGCGGCCTGGTTCTTTAGAAGACAACTGTAACTTTCTGCAAGAATGGAAGATGGCAACCAGTTTAAAGAGGCTAAATTGAGCTTTTTATAGAATTCTTCCTGAAGGAAAGCATGTTGATTTTTAGTAAATCAAGAGATCTTTCCTAATTGTGTTTATAAGGAAACAGCTTTCCATTTTACAAATTCACGCTTTTCCAGGCTGAAAATCAAAGCAACCCGAATAACTTCTTGACTTGAACTTTCATAACCGGATTTCCTATCTTTAATTTGATTAACCGCTTCCTCAAGTTTTCTTTCTGCACTCTCATTTTCTTTTACGATTTTGATTGAATTCAAGGATCCAATGGCGATCGCCAACTTTAACTTCCAGATCGCTACGCCCATGGGCGTTGTGATGCTCTACAGTCAGCTCTAATCCGACTCCTCTTAAATATATTTGTGTGAAAACTTTTAATGAGGCTTCGGAACGAATCGGATAGCGTATGTAATCTAATTATGGGCATTCGTTTTTATGCCCGTTTCATTTCTTTCAACGTGGTTTGATTGGATTTTCCACCATGGCGAAACAAAGAAGCGGATTAAAAATAACTGAAATAGATTGCCGATCTGGTTGGTCACTCGTTGATGTCGATGCATTTGAGAAGAAATTCAAGGCTGATATTTCAACAATTGTGTTTTCAGTCCCGTTTGAAATAACCTTTCTCCAGTTATTTTATTTTCTTATGAACTATGAACCTTACATACCAAATGTTGAACTATTTACCTAAGTCGAGTAGACATCCTATCACATGGCAGGGAAGACACTGCCATTCCTTTACAACATGGAAAATGAAATAGATGATCCAATTATGAATAGTTAAAAATTTCTAAAATTTTCTCTAGACATCGATCGGAAAATTTTGTTGCCTACAATTAAAGTAAACTCATTATCGATAGAAATCTCACTTTTTTAGTGCCCGGACTCCAGATTTTTGTTTAGTGACGCTTATCTCGTTGTTAATAATGCCCCCGACATTGAGCTATTTCTATATCGTCGCCACAAATCTTGTAGACCAAGCGATGTTCCTGGTCGATTCTTCTGCTCCAAAAACCTTCTAGGTTCCCTTTCAATGCTTCTGGTTTACCCGTCCCCTCGTACGGTGTGCGTATTACTTCTTTGATTAAAGAATTCAGCTTGGCAAGTTTTTTTCGGTCGACATCCTGCCATTCAGGTACTCTGTCCAAGCATCGTAATGCCAAATCAACATATTATTTTTAAATCAAATCATGAAATACAGTATTTCGTCGAGTGTTCAAGTCATCGACCACTTTTTCCAGATGTCGTATATTTTTTTCACTATAAAATGGATCTGCTGTAGGTCGGAAAGGAAGCCCATTTTCTCTAATCATTTGATGAAGAAATAAACGAACGGCCTGGGTTAGATCCAATCCCATGCTTTCTGCAACATTTTGAGCTTGCAGCTTCAGACTGTCTTCAAGTCTAATTTGAAGGTTTGCCATAACTCATTCCTTTATCATTGCTAAATCAATATTAATTCATTGTTTTTTGATTACAAAATAAATTCCAGAAGCCAAAAACATTTTTGTTGAAGTAAAGACATCATCCTATTACACGACAGAGTCTCCACTACTGTATGATGCATCGTCCACTAAAAATCGGCAAGTAAATCCGCAAAAATCGGCAGGTCGTCTACCCCTCTTTTGGCATCAAGGTTGTTAGAAAATTCAGAGATTTCGGCACACTGGAAATGTGCCGAAAATAAATGGAACAATTTCTTGAAAAAATCTCTTCAAAAATAG
>CANTYJ010000070.1 GCA_947854175.1 uncultured Turicimonas sp.
CCTCCACGCCGATGATAGTGAGTTGTATTTCTTGCGAAAGTAGGTAGCCTCCGGGCTCAACATAAAAGAGAACCCCGATGTCTGATGAAGATATCGGGGTTTAATTTTGCTTAAATTAATAAATTACGGCCCGAAGGCCGTCTTAAATCGTTTAAGGAACTCTCTATTAGAAGAAAGAAAGAGGAGAAGCCAAATTCTTCAAAAGAGCAATCACGCTCCAGGCAGCTGACATACTTGTCTTTAAGTTTTCCGGGTCCGGATCGGCAGAGAAGGTCATTTCTGCATCCATGATTGGATTATGTAACTTAATATGGTGAGTTGAACGGGTTGCGTTCGGGTCACTTATCAGTTTGACCTTCGTGTCATAACAATGAGAAGCTAATGATGTTGCTACGGATACGTTTACATTGCCAGGAAAACCAATTAAGGCATCGTGTACATTTCCGTCAAAAACAACAATTTCCTGATCTCTTCTGACGGGCTTTTTCGCGAGATAGGGCATATTGTCATAAATTTGAGGTGGTTTACGGCTAACAATGCTTACCTCCGGTTTGCCATAGGCAGCAAAGGTTCCCATGATGTCGAAACCTCCGATAGCACCGCTCGTGATATAGATATGACGCTCGTGTTCTTTGGCAACTTCAACAATGTGCTCTCTGAATTTTCTGTCATCGAGCGCTCCCACTGAAGCGATAACTAGATCGCAGCCGGCTGTCAGAATATCTTCCGCATATTTTTCAACCGCCTCAACACCGGCAAATTCAACCACAATATCGGGCTGAAGTGCCAGAACTTCGTCCATGTTGTGACAAGCAGAAGCACCTATTTCCATTGAAAGTTCCAGGGCGTGCTCAAAATGTTTTGCCAAAACACAGGTGATGAAATAATCATCTTCCAGCAGTTTGATTACATTGTGGCAAAAAGTTTGACTCATTGCACCGCTTCCTAACACAGCGATTTTTTTCATATGTCACCTTTCGTTATTATTTCTTTTAACCTTTCAATTGTATAAAAGAATTTCTTAAGAAAGATTAAATTTAAAAGAAAAACAAACCATTGTTCTCATGACTAATCTTATTGATTTGCCATATTTAGGCGCAAATTACTTTTAGATAAGAAAAGAGTGGGTATATTCAAACATGTAACAATTAGAAAAGATCAAAATGAATACGTTTAGCGTCAACAATTTAACAGTCACAAAAGGCAATACAAAGATTTTAGACTCACTCACGTTTGACATCGAACAAGGGGATTTCGTTTGCATTGTGGGACCAAGTGGAGCAGGTAAATCAACACTTTTACGCCAGCTTAACCGATTGGATTATGGGATGACAGGCGGAAATATCCTTTGGAATGATAAAGACCTGGGAACCTACGATATTCATAAACTACGACAAGATATTGCGTATATTTTTCAGAAAGCAGTCATGTTTCCGGGAACTTGTGAGCAAAATATCAGAATGGGGTGTATGTATGAAAAAGGTTTATCCAAAGATGAGATCGATCAACGCTTAGAGGCTGCCATTGAAAAAGCCGAAATTACAAAAGAAATGCTCAAAGTGAAGGCTGAAGCTCTTTCCGGTGGACAACAGCAAAGAGTAGGTATTGCCAGGTGTCTAATGTTAAATCCTCAAGTGCTTTTATTTGATGAGCCGACAGCCTCTTTGGATGTAGAAACCAGCCATAACTTCTGCCTTACTTTAAAAACATTGAAGTCAGATATTAAAGCTAAAAAGTCTGCCAGTCTGATGATTACTCACCGCCTGGAGGAAGCCCAATTTTTGGCCGATAAAATTTTAATGCTTGATGCCGGAAAGATTGTTGCTTATGTTCCGGTCGATGATTTTTTTAATAAGCCGGTTAATGAAAGAGTTACCGACTTCTTGAAGGCTTATAAATTATAAAAAGGAGTCATTATGTCCACAGTTGCCGGATCGATTGAGATATCTTATTTGCAAATGGCTGTGGGACTGGTTCCTGTCCTAATTGCGGTCGCCTTATCTCTAATCTATAAACTTGGCCTTGTAAAGTCCCTGTTTATTGCAGTTTTTCGTTCTTGTGTTCAATTAGGTATCGTTGGATACCTATTAGTTTGGATATTTTCACAAGACAATCCTTGGATTATTTCAGGGTTATTAATTTTAATGGTTGCATTTGCTGCACAAGCAGCTGAGAGAGCCTTAAAAGGCATTACAGAAAGGAAATTAAAATATAAAGTTATGGGTATCCTTTTTATTTCAATTTCTGTCGGTGCATTGCTTGTCTTGGCATACCTGCAGTTTGTAGTCATTCGTCCGAAACCGATGTGGGATGGTAAGTATATCGTGCCATTGGGAGGCATGTTAATAGCCCAGTCAATGATTGCCGGTTCTCTGGCTATTGAAAGACTCAGAAGTGAGTTTGACACCCGGGCAGATGAAATAGAAACTTTGTTAGCGTTGGGAGCAACTTCCAATGAGGCCAGCCTGGATGCAGTAAAAGCTTCTATGACAGCAGCTCTGATGCCTACTATTAACTCTATGATGGTTTTAGGTATTGTTTCTTTACCGGGTTTAATGAGCGGACAAATTTTAGCCGGCGTGTCTCCTTTGCTTGCAGTTAGATATCAATTGCTAATTTATTTTTGCATTGCAGCCTCTGCAGCTTTGGTATCATTCTTGTCAGTAAAGATGGTAAAAAATTTGTTTTTTACCGCAGATGATCAATTTATAAGACTGGAAAGTCCTGACGACTAAATATGCAGTTCAACCTATCTGCCAAGCAGGCGACGCTGCTTGGTTGCGTGTCCCCCATATGCTGGGGGCTTTCTGTTTCTTTTGTCAAAAGTATAACTGAATCGTTAGGAGTCGGAAAAGGCTTAGCGGTAATGTATACCGTGGCCTTCATCATTGTTTTTTGTTTGTTTGGTATTCCTACTATCAAAAAAATGCCGATCAAGTATTACATTTGCGGATTGGGATGCGCTATGGGCTGTTCATTGACCTTTGCTTTTTCTCTTTCTTACGCGCAGGGCGGCACACAAACAATGGAAGTTGGAATGATCAATTATTTGTGGCCGTCGTTGACGATTTTATTTGCGGTTATTTTTAATGGTCAGAAAGCGAAGTGGTGGTTGGCTATCGGAATGATTATTGCTATTTATGGGATTTCAGTTGTTTTAGGAAATAATCTTGTTCTAGACATTGAAACAATGATAATTCATATTCAGTCTAATCCTTTAAGTTATTTACTTGCATTGTTTGCTGCTATCTTTTGGGCAGCCTACTCCAACTTTACAAAGGCTTGGGCAAAGGCCCAGAACCCTACCGTTCTGATTTTCGGTTTAGATTTTTTACTATTTAATATGCTTTGGCTGACAGGATACGGAGATTCAAAACCATGGAACTTTTCCGGATCTCTAGTAGCAATCATAGGAGCTACTGTGATGGGATTGGCTTATGGTTTTTGGACGATTGGTGTTCAAAAAGGAAATATCACAGTCCTATAGTGAACGACAAAATTTAATGCCGATACGGTAACAGAAAGAGCGCTTCGAAACATTTAAAGGAACATAATTCCCTAAGGGTG
>CANTYJ010000071.1 GCA_947854175.1 uncultured Turicimonas sp.
AATTTTGTTGCCGGTAAAAGAACGACGTTGTCAGTGGCTGCGGTTCTGTCCATAAAAGGAGCTAATAATCAAAAAAGTGTCGGAGCCGTTTGGTGTCGGAGAGACAAAATGACGGAGATACGAAATGAATTGATGAAGGTTTGAGTCAATATGACGCTACTTGGAAATAGCTTCACGGAGTTGCGACATAAATATCTGGAGTTCTGACTTACGATGATGGTAAAGTGAATTACAGTGCCGGAGATTTGATTAAAAACGTTGGAGATAAGAAAAGAGTTGCCGAATCAATGAAATAAACTGTCGGCGATATGGTGCAGGATGGCGGAAATGTGAATTAAAAACATCTGGTAGAAGCCAGTTTTGCCGCCTATGAATCAACTTGTCGGTTTGCTTGAAACAAGGTGACGGAAGTTTGACAGGGAAAGCTCTAAAATAAGCCGTTCGGCATTGAAACAAAAAACTGTCGGCAACGATTTATTTGTCCGTTTTTTCAGTTCAGATACAGGTAGACGACCTGCCGATTTTTGCGGATTTACTTGCCGATTTTTAGTGGGCGATGCACCATGTCCTAATGCCTTCACCGGAGGATTAAATTATCACAGTGTTTACGAGTGTATTCCTATAGCTTCACTAAAAGCAGCTACTAATGTTGCATTAAGCCTTGTCAAACTATCTGCTACCGTTCATAGCTTGAAGTGATAACACCAAGGATTGTAAAAAAATCAGAAATTTCGCCATCTTGTTGCAAGTTCTGAACTCATCCAATTTGAAGTTAGCCATAGAAACCGTAAACTTGATTTACTTAAGTTTACGGTTCTTTTTAGGTAATTATTGTTTTTCAAAAATCTCCTGATATCTCCAAAGCAAACAAAAGCCAAACGATAAAAATGCCGGCTCAAACTTTGTAAATAGCAACTGAACTTCGTTCGAAAACTACTTGTTGCTTGGAACTATCATTGATAAATAAAAGCCTCTTGACATACCGCATTTTGAGTTTGCCGATATTTTCTTTAACTCCCACTCCCATCAGCTTCAGAGTTTTAATTGAGGAAACTCTATTTTATCCTTTGAGTCTCAGAGTATATCTAATTTCCCATGTTAACCGAAATGTCGTCTAACACGTGGTTTTATTCAATTTCTTTAGCTTCCTGATAGTTAATAGCACATACATCGTGTTTCTATTTAACTTGTTAAGTTAAAAAGCAAGAGCAATTCTTTAAATTTCAATGTCGGTATGTCTGTTTTTTTAGAGTTGAGTTCTCTCTTAACCTATAAATTATTTTCTAAAGCCTCGAAGACGAGTCCCTAAGAATTAGGCTTTTCCGAAGCTATCTTACCAGCGAGCCGCCCAAGTGTCAGTGCCCCCGCAAGAGAGGTGCCTCCAATATAAGAGGTTCCGTGCAAACCTCCAACTACTTCTCCTGCAGCGAAGAAGTTTTTAATAGGATCACCGTATTCGTTTACGACTTGAAGTCGTTCATTGACTTTTAACCCACCAATAGTTATCCCAACTACTGGAGTTCCTTTGAAAAGATAAAAAGGACCTTCATTGAATAACCCTTTTAGGTGCTTCCTCCCAAAATCAGTATCCTTTCCTGAGCGTACCATACCGTTGTAACGTTCGATTTCTTCAATGAATGGGATAACCGGAACTTTCATGAGAGTGGCAACTTCCTCCAGAGAATTGGTTTTTGAGATGAAATAGTTGCCGTCTTCCATTTCTTGTAAAAATTTGCTTCGGTCCCATCCAATGACTTGGATAGGATCGTTTTTCAAAAACTCTTGTAACTGGGTATGAGTTGCAAGTTGGAAAACTGTTTTTTCTTTGTTCCGAGCAAGAAGCTGAGCTACTTTGGTTGAATTTTGGTCATCATTGGTAAATCTCTTGCCCAAACGGTTTAACGTTATCGAACCGAAGAGATTCATTACATGACCCCGAAAAATCAACCCCCGCCGGGTCTCGTCGTCAAGCGGAACTCCGTATGCATAAGCACCAGCGTAGGGAATAAAGTGAGTGGATGCTCCGATGGCACAAGCCATATCGAGACCTTCTCCTAGACTCGACGGAGAAGAAAAAGTAGGAGCTCCGGCAAATGAAGGAATGTCTTTATCAATTCGGTTGACATCACCTGCAAATCCTCCTGTACATAAAATAACCCCGTTCTTAGCTAAAATATTGACCGTCTTATGGTTACGTGTGACTTTTGCTCCAAGTACAGAATTAGAACCGTCAGTTAGAATTTTTTGCGCTTTAGTTTGAAACCATGTCTCAACCCCGAGACGTACGACTTCGGAAAAAAGCACTTCCACATAACGGGATCCCGTACCTCTGTCACAACCATGCATTCGTTTCAGTCTAAAAGCGAAATTTTCTGCTGGTGTGAGCTCTACACCCTTTTCAGATAACCAATCTAAGGTAGAAGAAGCATTTTTCACGTAATTAGCCACAAGATGCTTGTCGTTTTTGAAATTCCCTTCTCTAAAGATTTCCATTTCAAACTCTCTAAGCCCTTCTGTATCTATAACTCCATGTTGAATCTGTGAGATCGTTCCTGAAGCGTTAACACTTCCAGCAGAGTAGGCTGTAGAACTAAAAAAAGGAGAAGGAAATTTTTCAATAAGAATAACTCGCTTGAGCCCCGCTTCCTTTGCAGAGATAGCAGCAAAAAGTCCGGCAGCCCCGGCACCGATAATAAGCAAATCACAAAGTTCTGTGGTACCAGGGTTATCTTGAGCGTGCAAGGAGGGCCCCAATAAAAGCAATGAGCTGCAAATAAATTGTCTTCTTTTTAACATAAGGTGATAGCTAGTATTCTAATTCTGCAGACTCAATCAAAGCAGATAACTCGGCAACTGAGTGCACGTCAAGAAAAGAGTAAATATAAAGGCAATGTGACTCTACAGTTTTTAAATTAATCCCTAGTCTTTCCGCTACTTCTCGCTTCAAAAGCCCTTGGGCAATCAAATTTGCGACCGCAAGACGCCGTGGAGATAATTGTGAGAGAAGTTTCCGTGCTTGTTCCGATGAAAGGCCAGAGTTCCTTTTTCTGCCGTCTTGCTCCAAAATCGAGGCTAACAGAGCACATAATTTTTTAGCGTCAACTGGTTTTTCTAAAAAATCCAAACTCCCGTTTTTCATGGCTTCAACAGTAGAAGGAATGTCCCCGTGAGCCGACAGGAAAATTATTGGAACTGTATATCCTCTTTGTTTTAATTTCGACAAAAGTGTTAGGCCATCCATTTCAGGCATTTGCAAGTCAAAAATACAGCACCCATTTACCCACGGTTCGTCCTCAATTAGAAACCGTTGTCCGCTTTCAAATTCTTGGACTTCATACCCTGCTGACTCTAGAAGAAACTTAAGAGCACTTCTCTGGTCTGCATCGTCATCTACCAGTCTGATTACAATCTTTTCTTTCTTTTTCATTAGGACTCACTATTGGGAATTGAATCGTGACAGACAAACCGCCTTTTTTTAAAGCCTTGTAATTGAGGTATCCGTTCGAATGGTACACGATCTCAGAAATTATTTTAGAACCTATCCCTGTACCTTCATCCTTATTCGTTTCTAGCCCATGTTTTAGTTTTTCAATTGTCTTTTCTGAGACAAGACCCCCGTTATCCTCGACAACCAGATCGACAAAGCCAGGTTTATCAGAAGTCCGTATCCAAATATTGATTTGCGCATTTGCCGTCTTCGCCAACGCCTCGGAAGAATTCCTTAATAAATTGAGCACAAGAAGTTCAAGTTCGAATGGGTCGATATTTATAAAGACTTTTGAGCTGGCATTCAAGTGAATGAGTTCGGCTCCGTTGCTACTGCTCAAGATGTAACTGTCAATTGAATTTCGAACTGCCTGATTTAATTCAAGAATTAAAGGACTTCTTCCGTACTTTGAAAAGTTTCTCACCTTTCTAATAATTTCATCCGCTTTTTGAGTCTTTTTATCGATTTCGAAGACAATATTAGCTATCTTCTCTTGGGGTACTTCTTTCGACTCTAGCTGCATGAGCAAACCTCGGGCAAAACAACTGATGGAATTCAGGGGCTGGCGCAATTCATGCGTGATAATGCTTGAAATCTGGGTTACAACGCCCATTCTCTCGTAAATGGCGTTGTCTTTTTTAAGCACTTCATATTCTTTGCGATATTTACTTTGTCTACTCAGGCTCTGGGAAAGTTGTTTAGTTCTGACTTTGATAAGCTTGTTGGCGAAAAGCACATAAAGGGCGACTCCTATAAGAACCGCCCCAGCTAGGACAAAAAGTGGAAAGTATTGTTCGATAACCTTCCGTACTGTCCATTCCCTGAGATAGGCATACTGTTCGACTCTTAGGTCCTTTAGTAGAGCATCTACGTTTTTAAATTGTGTAGAGACTGACCACCAAGATGCATCAATGTTTCTAGGTTGTAAAAGCAATTGCTGAGCGATATCAGTAGCCTGTTTTATTTTGATAGAGGACGTTATTAAAACAGACCAATTTGGATACAGAGTCGTCGATACGGAACATGGAAGTTCAGAGGATCTTAACTGATTAATGACTTTGATTTGTTTATAAACCGAGGGATGCTCTACGGCATACTTTTCTAAAAAACAAGCAGGAAGAAGACCTGCGGTTATGACCCCATTTTCTACTCGATTGATAATTTCCAAGTTAGTGGCAGAAGTTGCCTGAGTAAATTTAAGAAATTTTTCACTATTGAGGTGCTGACTTTCTACTTCTCCCAAGATGTAATACAACACATCCATCTTTCTGGTGTGATGATATTCAAACATGGGTTTTTGAAGTTCGAGAAGTTTTTTAAAAGAGTCTGCCGGATCTTTCCTTCTTACTATTACCACAGCTCCTTCAGCCCGATTAGGATTAGGATTCCAACCACTTTGAAGTGTTACCAAGTCTTTGACTCCGTATGGAAGGAGAGAGCGATAGAGAACGCTGTTACAAAAAATGAGCTCTACCTGATGCTCTCTTACTTTGTTTTTAATTTGCTCTGGAGTTCCTTCAAAGACATCTATTTTTGTTGAGCTTGGAAGAGCTTTTTTTACCCCTTCCAACAAATTCTCCACGATTTCTTTATGAAACAAATGTTCTTCAGATTGCATAATTGCAATTCTAAAAATTGAGGCCGCCTCACTACCCATACAAGCGAGATTTCCAAAAAGCAGCCAAAGAAATATTATTTTTCTCACATAAATGTACATAACTAGAAAAGACATAGTGCCAAATATTGTCGCACTATGTCTTATTTAGTTTACCTTAGTAAATAACTTCTTTCTTTAGGTTATTTACTCTTAGCGGCATTCTTTCCCGCAACCAAGCCTAGAGTCAAGCTTGAACCAACCGAATTACCTCCAATGTAAGAGCCACCATGGATGCCTCCAATAGCTTCGCCTGCGGCAAACAAGTGCTTAATCGGTTTATCATAGACATCCAAGACATTAAGATTTTTGTCTACCTTCAATCCTCCTAAGGAGATTCCTGCAATTGGTTGACCGATAAATCCGTAATAAGGTCCCTTTTCAAAAGTGCCTTTCATATATTTACGGTCAAAGTCCTCGTCCTTGCCATTTTTAACGAACTCGTTATAGCGCTTGACAGTGGCTTCAACCTCAGCGACTGGTAACCCCATTTTCTTTGCTAACTCGGCGATGGTGTCTGCCTTCACTACAAAAACTTTTTGTTCTTCCAATTCTTTCTTGAAAGTGTTTTGATCCCATCCAATTACCTGGATTGGATCGTTTTTCATAAAGTCTAAAAGTTGAGCTTCAGTGGCAATCTGGAAGACTTTATTGAAGCCTTTGTGGGACATTGCCTGGGAAATAGAAGTGGCGCCTAAATCATCATTGACGAATCTCTTGCCATCAGGACCGACTGTGATTGGACCATAAAGGTTCATCACGTGACCTCTGAAAATCCAGCCTTTTCTATTATTCTTGTCTTTGGACATAGGAACGCCATAGGCATAAACTGCCGCATAATTCATATGGGTGCTTGCTGCTCCTATCTTGGTTGCCATTTTCAGCCCATCTCCCTGACTGTTCGCAGAAGAAAAAGTAAGAGCTCCGCGGAAGTCCATGATGTATTTATCGATCATATTAACGTCGCCGCAGAATCCACCTGTTGCAATAATGACGCCATTTGTAGCTCGAATATAAGTTTCCTTGCCTTTGGAGACGGCTTTGACTCCGAGAACTTCGTCAGCCTCTTTGTTCGTAATAAGCTCCACTACTTTTGTATTAAGCTTAACGTCTACGCCAATTTCTTTTGCATTTTTAAAGAGAGTGTCAATGTATTGAGCACCCGTATGTTTATCGCATCCATGCATTCTCTTGAGTCGGAAGGCTGCATTTGGTTGAGGAGTGAAAACTACACCGTGGTCAGTTAGCCAATCTAATGCCTTGGAAGAATTTTCTGCAAAGATCTTGACCAGTCTCGGGTCTGCGATACCTTTTCCGGTTTTTTCAACTTCTTTAGCAAATTCGGCTGTGTTGCCACGGTCTTCAACTCCGTTTTGGAATTGAGCTTTAGTCCCCGTAGCATTCACACTACCTGCTGAAAGGGATGTTGAGTTCAAGAAAGGTGAAGCAGCCTTTTCTAAAAGCACTACTGATTTTGCGCCGTTTTCCTTAGCGGATACCGCTGCAAATAAGCCTGCAGCTCCTGCCCCCACTATTAAAACGTCGCAGGTTTGATCCCACTTGGCAGGTTGTGTGACGTTTGCCAGTGTCGAAGTGGCTACCGTAGTTGTAACCCCTAAAACAAAAGATTTGAAAAATGTTCTTCTGGAAATGCTCATTTTGTTCTCCTTGACAAAGAGTTTTGATGGGGGTATGGTAGTGCGCGGTTCGCCTTAAGGTGTTTGATCCAGATCAAACATGATGCAAATTTTCGGGCTCTTCAGATAAATTCAATAGACTTTTTTGTTTGCCGACGAAGTAATCTTCGAACGGAATCGAAGAAATGATATGGCGGAATTCAACTCCTCTTTGCGAACTCTTCTTTACTTCGACTTCCTTTCTGGCCCGTACTGAAGATAGCTTTTCTTTTGGCATATCCAATGCAATTCAATAGTGAAGCATCATACATTGACGATGAAATTAATACTTTGTTGATGTTTGATGTGCTAAATTTACATAACCCACTCCAATCGGAACTTCTCAATGAAATCAGACGGGATGGAGTAGAACTTTAAGAGAAAGTTTGAAAATTTCAAAAAAGCTCTTAACAACTTGAAAGAGGCAAAAGACCTTTCTCCACCTTATGGAGTGATAGAGCTTGCCGGTGCTATATCACTTTTTTTGATTTGCTTTGAACAATCATGGAAAGTTTTAAAAGAGGTTTTAAGTGACCATGGCTTCATAGAAGCCCAAACAAGCTCTCCAAAGCAAATTCTTAAGCTGGCTTACAAGATCGGATTAATTAAAATGGACAAGTATGCTTGCCTCAAGAAATGAGGCCTCCCACTCTTTCAATGAGGAAGTGGCCTTAAATCTTATCGTCCAAATTCAAAAAAACTTCATCGGTCTTTTTGAAGAATTGAAAAGAGACTTAGAGGAAAAGTGGCTTGATGATTGCAACTCTAAAGGGACAATGTAATTCTTCTGACCTCCTTCTCTTCATAAACAAAGAGGAAAAGGTCAAAGGTCCTAAATGTGGAATGGACAAGCGTGATCCCATCGACTTGATTCACATCTTTGTATTCCGATTTTTCAAATAGTTATTAAGCAATTCCTCTCGGTTTTTAAGCCTAAAGTTACACTTTAACTTGTTTAAGTTTTTGTTGGTAGATCTCAGCATCGGGCTCAGAAAAAGTACATATCACCACTTCTCCGTCAAAAGGATGTTGGGATATTGTTTTTATTGCAATTTCTGCAGCCTCGTCTTTTGGAAATCTAAAAGCACCGGTCGCAATACTCGGGAATGCAATAGTTTTAAGATTTAGCTTCTCGGCCTCATCCAAAGCGGTTTTATAGCAGGAAGCCAAAGTTTCTCGTTCATTCTTATTTCCGCCTTTCCAAACAGGTCCGACAGTGTGAATAACATACTTAGCCGGTAATAAATAGCCTTTTGTTCCCTTGCTTTGGCCCGGTTCACATCCGTTCAAAGTCAGACATTCTTCTAAAAGTTGTTTTCCTGCCGCTTTGTGAATCGCACCGTCAACACCGGCCCCTCCCATAAGCATACGGTTAGCAGCATTAACGATGGCATCCACCGGTAGCTTGGTGATATCTCCGGTAATAATCTTGAACTTGCTCATTCCAATACTTTTCCAATTTCGGCAAAAAAATAACTTGTTCTGATCCAGTTTATTCCAACCAAAAATTTGAATGCCTAACCTTTCAGCCTCATCTTTAGGAAGTCTTCACTTTCCGGACTATAACGATAGAGATCTCCGGCAGCTAAATCATAATAAAGAGCATGTAACTTAAGAGTTCCTTCTTCAACCTTGGTAGAAATCCAGGGATAGGACAAAAGATTATCAAGAGAGACAAGAACGGCTCCTTCTTCGCAGTGTCTTTCTCTGACATCATGCGGTTCATCTCCGGTCAGCTCTTGAAGTCTATCCAAAGCCGGCGCTGCAATATTGACCCAGTCCTGGATATAGGTCTCATTTTGAATGCTTTCCGGTTCCATCAATCCGTGAATTCCTCCGCAGTTAGAGTGTCCCAGAATAACAATATGCTCGATGTTTAAGTGTTTTACTCCATACTCAATAGCTGCCATCACAGCACTTGGCGTTCCGGCCATCGAAGAAGGAGGAACCAAAGCTGCTACGTTCCGGATGACAAACAAGTCTCCTGGCTTACAGTGAAGAAGAAGTGCCGGATCAACCCTAGAATCGCAACAGGCCACAACCATCGTTTTAGGATTTTGAGCTCTCTCCAAGGACTCAAAATATTCACGTTCCTTTAAAAAATATTTCTGTTTAAAGTTCTGGAATCCTTTGATAAGTTGATGAAAATTGTCCACTTCAAGTCCTTTCGTGCAGCGTTTTTATAACAATACGTTCTCTCTAAATTCAAGCAAGGAACGCAAAAATACATTGCCTTTGAACAGAACAAAGGAAAACAGTTTTAAATCGGGTACTGATTGAATGAAGCCGACTTGTAAAGCTGTTCCCTTCAACAAGTTTTATTGATGTTTTAGACCGTACTTCTCTTTGTATTTTTCAATAGCCTTTCCGTACTGTTTCATCTCCGGAGTATCCAAAGATTTCAAATAAAGCATTAAATCTTTCAGGTTCGCTATTGAGACGACCGGCATATCGTATTCTTTTTCTACTTCCTGCACAGCAGACATCGGCTTAACCTCTTCTGCATTGCCGGCGCATTCCATCCTGTCAAGAGCAATTAACACTCCCGAGGGCGTGGCATTATTCGCTTGAATAAGATTAACTGACTCTCTGACAGATGTTCCGGCAGAAATAACGTCATCGATGATAATTACATTTCCTTCTAGAGGGGCTCCGACGATAGTGCCGCCTTCTCCATGATCTTTTGCTTCCTTGCGGTTAAATGCAAACGGAATGTCACGACCGAGCTCGGCCATTCGGATTGCCACGGCACATCCGAGAGGAATTCCTTTGTATGCCGGTCCAAAAATCATGTCGCATTTAACTCTTCCCGTATCAATGGCTGCTATCAGAGATTTTGCATAAAAGTCCGAAAGAGTATGTAACATCATGCCGGTATTAAATAGTCCCGCATTGAAAAAATAAGGTGAGAGTCTTCCTGCTTTGGTTTTAAACTCTCCGAACCTTAGAACTTTTGAATCGATACAGAATTTAATAAAGTTTTGTTGTAGAGTGGACATTTCGGTTGGTTAAGTAATTAGCGACTAATTTTTTAATTTTATTTCTTTTTTAGGCTTTAAATTGCTTCGGGTTATCACAATAAATACAAATGGCATTCGAAGTGCCAAACAAAAAGGTTTTTTTCAATGGTTATCAGCGCAACAGCCGGATTTTGTCTGCATTCAGGAATTGAAGGCTCAGGAAGCAGATTTAACCGATGAAATCATGAATTTATCCGGATACCATTTTTATGCTCATTACGCTGTCAAGAAAGGATATTCGGGATGCGCAGTTTACAGCCGGGAAAAAGCTGATCAAGTTAAAACCGGATTCGGAGTCCAGGAGTTTGACAATGAAGGAAGATACGTTGAACTAGCCTTCGGCAACCTCATTCTAATTTCCGTCTATTTCCCTTCCGGAAGCTCTTCGGAAGAAAGACAACAGGCCAAGTTCCGATTTCTAGATGCTTTCCTTCCGCATTTGAGAGCACTCAAAGAACAGGGAAAAGAAGTCCTGGTCTGCGGAGATGTCAATATCGCCCATAAAGAAATCGATATTAAAAACTGGAAGGGAAACCTTAAAAATTCAGGATTCCTTCCTGAAGAAAGACAGTGGATGACCAATTTATTCGAGAAGGAAGGATGGCTCGATGTCTTTAGACTCCTCGATAAAAGACCTGAGCAATACACATGGTGGAGTCAAAGAGGCCAGGCTCGGGCAAAAAACGTCGGATGGCGGATTGATTATCAGATTGGCACTGAAAAACTAGCTCAGTCAGCTTACTGCACTTCCATTTATAAGGAAGAAAAATTTTCCGATCATGCTCCGTTAATCATTGATTATAAATTTGAGATTAAACATGCAAGCTGAACAAATTTTGTTTTCTCAGGGATTCGGTTCACGCCATGAGTGCCTTGGGTTAATTGTTAACGGACGATTTAGTATCGATGGGACGGTTATTAAAGACCCGTTCGAAGACATTCCAACAGAGAACCTCACCTTTGAAGTTGACGGCCGATCCTGGCGGTACTTCGAAAAAGCCATCATTCTGTTAAATAAACCCGAACACTACGAATGTTCCATTAAACCGCTTCATCACCCAAGCGTTCTTTCTCTTTTACCTCCTCCTCTAAGAGTCAGAAATGTTCAACCTATCGGACGACTCGACGAAGATACAACCGGTTTACTACTTCTGACAGATGATGGAAAGCTCAATCACCGCTTAACTCATCCGAAAAGAAAAGTACCGAAAGTCTACCGGGTCTCCGCTAAACATCCTGTCACTGATAAACAAATCCGACAACTACTTGATGGAGTAAAACTGGCCGACTCTGATGAGATTGTCAAGGCAGCTGACTGTAAACTTGTTGATGAAAAAATCCTGGATCTCACGATTTTCCAAGGTAAATATCATCAAGTAAAGCGTATGCTCGCAGCGGTTTCAAACAGAGTTGAAGCACTGCAGAGAATTCAGTTTGGTAAATTGGTTCTTCCCGAGACCCTAAAACTTGGAGAGTGGACGTGGGTAAACTCTCCTGCAGACATTTATTAAAAATTAAATATGGCAGATAAGAAATCCTGGAAACAACTCTTTGGAATATATCTTAAACCCGTGTGTTTAAGGATGTTCCTGCTTGGATTTTCTGCGGGTCTGCCACTACTGTTGGTTCTCGGGACCCTGAGCTTTCGTCTTCGTGAAGCCGACATCGATCTGAAAACCATTGGCTTTATGACATGGTTCGGTTTAGCCTATGGCTGTAAATGGGTTTGGGCGCCTCTCGTCGATAACATCAGCCTTCCGGTTCTGACTAAGAAGTTGGGGCAACGTAAAGCGTGGCTTTCTTTTTCCCAGGTCATCATCATTATTGGTCTGATTGGAATGGCCCTTTGTGATCCCCGGACCGGTCTATTAAGCATCGCCATTTTTGCAGGTATCACTGCGGTGGCCTCAGCAACCCAAGATATTGCATTAGACGCTTACCGGATAGAAAGTGCCGCCGAAGAATATCAGGGTGCCTTAGCAGCCTCCTATCAGACCGGTTACAGATTAGCCATGATCTGGTCCGGAGCCGGCGCATTTGCTATTGCAGCAATGACTGCTTCAGGTTCAGATCCGTTAGCCTATGATCAGAGAGGCTGGATGGTCTCTTACTGCGTCATGGCTTTTTCCATGTTTGTCGGATTATTGACGACTTTGTTGTCGCCTGCCCCCAGTGAAAAAGATCTGGAAGAAAAAGCTTTACAGCTGTCAGAGACCAGAACAAAAATCATGCAATTCTGTCAGCAGCATCCTTCGTGGCCTTTCCCGCTCGGAAGACTTGTCGGCTGGTTTAAGGTAATCTGCGTAACACCGCTTGCTGATTTCTTTGTCCGTTATCGTTGGCACGCTGTCGTTATTCTTCTTTTGATTGCTACATATCGCATCAGCGATGTTGTGATGGGTGTAATGAGTAATCCTTTCTACCGTGATTTGGGATTCTCTAAAGAAGAAGTAGCGGCCATCTCCAAAGTATTTGGTGTCGTTATGACACTGGTCGGCGCCTTTATCGGAGGAGCCGTGGTCATGAAAATAGGGGTTTTAAAAACTTTGTTTATTGGGGCAGTCCTTTCGGCAGCGACCAATCTGCTGTTTTCCCAGCTGGCAAATGTCGGACATAGTATCCCTTTCCTGGTTCTGACAATTAGTGCCGATAACCTAGCCGGCGGTTTGGCCAGTGCTGCTTTTGTTGCATATCTTTCGGGACTGACCAATGTTGCATACTCGGCCACCCAATATGCTCTTTTCTCCTCCATTATGCTGATCCTGCCAAAATTTTTGGCAGGATTTTCCGGAGTATTTGTCGAAGCAGCCGGTTACAGCAGCTTCTTCATCGGAACAGCCATGTTAGGACTACCTGTACTGTTCCTTATTCCACTAATTGCTTATCTTCAGAAGAAATCAGCCCACAAGGATTAAGACTCGTCGTCACTTTCCTCTTCGGCGAGTTTCTCCCGAACTTCTTCGGGCAACGGATAACCTTTCATTCCTTCGGCCATTAAAGCTACATTGACGACGATGGCTTCCAGAGCATCATAAAAGTCGTCATAGACCGGTGCAGTTTCATCAACTTCCTCACCGCCCTCATTAATCTTACTTCCGAGAATACTTTCCAGATTCAATGTTCCGTCTACCAGCGGATAGACGGCATCAATGTCATTAAGGTCTAAATTATTCGGAACATCATAAATGGCGCTATAAATCCCGTTAACAAAAGGACTTAAATAACTCATCTGGGTATCGTGATCTTCCTTTAGAAGCTCTTCAGTTTCCGGTTCAAAACGCACCGGATCGATAACCTGTGATGTCTTTAACCTTTGACTGATTTCTTTATACCTCCTCATCAGCAGTTTTCTTAAGGCATTAAAGTCTTCACTTTCTGCAATGGGTTTACCATCTTTTGAAAAAATCAGGCTCAACCACTGGCGATGTACCGGCGGATTAGGCAACAAAGCCCAACCGGTTAAAAATCCGTCAAGAAATGAAGCATCAATATCGTGAGGTCCAACCTGTTCAGCTAGTTTCTCCGTGAGCGCATCCATCTGCTCCAATTCATCCATGGTCAAAGGAATAATCTCATTTGTCATGTGTTTCCTCATGCTTTTTCAAAAATTTTTCAATTGTTTCTTTTACATCAGGGGCCGTTTCCTTCCGCAAAAGTAAACGGGCAAACCTTTCACAATCTTCTTTATTGAGTTTTCTTATCTGTTTTTTGACTTTCGGAATCTGCATAGCCGCCATTGACAACTCTTCACACCCTAACCCTATAAAGAACGGCGCAAACTTTCTTTTTCCACCCATCTCTCCGCATATAGAAACAGGTTTCCCCAATTTCTTGGCTACTTTAATAGTATTTGCAATGAGATACAAAACCGAAGGATGACATTCGTTATAAATTGGAGCAACTGACGGATTACCTCTGTCAACTGCTAATGAATATTGCACTAAATCATTCGTTCCCAATGACGCGAAGTCCACTTCTCTTAAGAATGCTTCCGGCTTAATAGCCACTGCAGGCACTTCAACCATGATTCCGACCGGAACATCCGGATTATAAGGAATACCTTCGGTTTCAAGCTGTTTTTTGACTGTTTCGATGTATCTTTTTGCCTCTTTAATTTCAAAGATCGAGCTGATCATCGGAAGCAGTATCTTGACATTTTCTTTGTAAGCGGCTCTCAAAATAGCCCGTATCTGGGTCATAAAAAGTGTCGGATTTGCCAAAGTAAACCGTATAGCTCTAAGCCCCAATGCAGGGTTTTCTTCTTCCTCATTAAGGAGACCGGCGGGAACATTGGCCTCTTTTGCTTCCCGGCTCAGAAGCTTATCGCCACCAACATCCAGCGTCCGGATAGTCACAGGGCGACCTCCCATTGCTTCGATGAGTTCTTTGTAGTTTTCGTATTGTTCTTCCTCATCCGGTAGTTTATTGCGCCCCATGAACAAGTACTCGCTTCTATAGAGCCCCACTCCTTGAGCCCCCTGGTGAAGAATTTCATCCAATCCGGCTATCATGGCAACATTGGCCATCAGCTTAACTTTATGGCGACGGTCTTTAGTTTCTGCAACACGCCTTCTTGCACGGTAAAACTCAGAATATAGATTCTCCTGCTCCCGGACTTTTTCTTTAATTTCTTCTGTTTCTTCTGGGGTCGGGTTACAGATGATTTGGCCGGTGTTCGAATCCACATAAAGCAGATCGCCGTCATCAATCATACTTCTTGCACCTGCTACACCCACAACTGCAGGAATAAACAAAGTCTGAGACAGCACCGCTGTATGAGAAGTAGGGCCGCCTTTTTCCGTGATAATTCCAACTAAATCGAGAGCTTCGAACTCTGTTAACCAGATCACATCGGCCAAAGATAGATCATTGGTAACCAGAATTACTTCGTCCAATGCAGATTTGACCTCCGCCTGAAGTCTGCTCCCTTTTCCTAAGAGCTCTTCCTGAAGGCGGTTTACAGCGTGTTCTATATCATCTCCGCGCTCAGCCAAATAGGAGTCCGTCATGTTCTCAAACACTGACTTAATTTCTTCTAAGTGCAGTGCAAGAGCCCATTCCACATTGATTAGACGATCAGCAATAATGTTCTCGACTTCTTCTTTCATCGTCTGGTCATTGATGAGCATCTTGAACATTTCCAGAAATGACTTCAGCTCTTTAGGAGCTCTCTTCGGAGTCCTTTTGAGCATTTGGTTTATTTCTTTATTGACTGATGTAATTGCTTTCGCCAACCGGGCCTTTTCTGCAGGAACTTTATCTTTAGTAATGGAGTATTGCGGCAACTGCAATGGAGCCATCGCCATAACTCTGGCCTTTCCGAAGCCAAGTCCACTAGAGACTCCGATACCTCTTAGCTCCTTTCTGCTGTGCTCTTTTGTCTCTGCCATGGTTATTGTGCCTCTCCGAACTTTTCGGCAAAGAGTTCAACAATTGCTGCCAACAGCTCATTTTCATCTGTTCCGTCAGCGGTTAATGTCAACTCTGTTCCCTGAGAGGCTGCCATTAACATCACTCCCATAATCGACTTCCCATTGACTTCACGCTTTCCGTTTGAAATCTTTAAAGTACTTAAAAATTCGTTGGCTTTTTGTGTCAGTTTAGTTGCCGGCCGGGCATGGAGCCCTAATTTATTTAGCACGGTTACCTTAACAGTTTTCACGCTCTGACCTCGTTGATAGTTGAGATGCTTCTATTGCTTTTTCCCTGAGAACATGCAGGGGCTGTTCTCTATAACAGATAAGTTTCATTATCATTGGAAGGCTTAAGGGAGCAAAGCATTCACAATTTTTTTCTTTTGCAAAGGCACAGACAACATTACCCGGAGTTGCTCCAAAAACATCAACCAGAATTAATTTTTGTTCGCAGGAAATCAGGCTCCATGCCTGCTCTAAATCTTTGAACTGTTTTTCCTTAGGTTCATCCGAGAAAATATCGACAGCCTCAACACCTTCCAGATGCCCAAAAATATCTTCCAGAACCGATTTAAAAGCTCCGGCCAGTGGAGCGTGCCCCACTAATAAAAATCCAGTGCTCAATTTTTTGCTCCCAATAGTAATCGTTCAATTGTACTGAGTGCCATTAACAATATGAAGAATAGAGACTGAAATATTCCATCAAAACATTTTCTATACTACAGATCTCCTTAAACTCCTATGTTCCATTCATGCCTTGTATATCAGAGGATCATAACTTTCTTTGCGATCAAAGTGACTTGAATAAACGAATGTAAGCGCATACAAAATAAGCACAATGTTCTTTATCACGACAACATAGCACTAAGAGGGCACTACAACAAATTACGGAAAGAAAATTTTCACCTTAACTAACAGGTGTCCTACGAGATAGAGATGGGAGGGAGAACCATTAGAAAATCAGAGTTCTTTTTGAAGGAAAATTCCGTTCTTTTGCATTTCTTGGATGAACATTAATGCTTGACGTGAAAGAACAGGTGTTTTCTCAAAACCTTCAATAACCCTTCGGAACACATCAGGTTCAAGCATTCCGTAATCCTTCATTTCCTTATTATCAACTTTTCTTTCTAGTTTGAGAACATTCATCGGAACAGCAGCCTGATAAAAGCAAAAACTTTTATGTTTTATGAAAAAATGATCTCCGACTTCAAGAATACAGGAGGAATCATTACTTTGCGCTCCATCATGCCATGATGAGACATTTACTGTCAAAATTGCGTCCGCTCCGATTTAGGGATAAAACATCGGTTGACTACAAAGGATAATCAAATGGTCACTAAATCCGGAGACGCCGAACACCGTACCCCCTCTTAAAGCAGAATAACTCATGAGACTAAATCTGCAATCAACCTGTCATACTCATCTTGCTCCTGCAGAGATTGCATTGTAGCTATGGTTTCTTGTTGATTTCTACCATGATTCCTCAAAATATCCTCAATTCTGAGAGGTAAACAAGATTTTCCAGGGTTTTGCCATTCAGGACAATGTTCTTGAGTGTGAGTCAAATCTACCAAGTCAAAGGCTTCATAGTGTCCATATTTTTGGTACACCCTGTCGAGAATTTTCATCTGAGCATCACTTAAAAAATTAAAAGACTCCCTGCAGAAATTTGCCTTCTTATGAATAAATTTGTTGTCTTCTACACATTTAATCCAACGAGACCAATATGTATCAGAATCGATCACGTGAAATTTATCTAAAGTGTTAGAAAGTACCGGGCCGTACGGAAGTGAATAAAGTTCATCACCGGTTAACCGACTTCCATGGCTTAAAAGGAACTCACGTTCAGCCAGATACATAAGTTTCATAAGTTTGATGTACTTGACAGGTTCTTTAGCTTTCCAGAGGAAGTAAGCCGCAACTTGAGCCGCTGTACGCTCTTTATACATATTCTTCCTCCTAACTGAGCAACTTGAGACCTTACTACCTGTTTGGCACAGAGTCAAAGTATTAGAAATATCTAAAGTGGCTTTGGCAAACCCTTCTAGTTTCTACTCTATGAAACCAGAAAGAAGATAAACACGAGGACCAACTCTAAAAATTAAGTCGTGCAATAAGGATTCTGTCGTGAAACACTCTCAACCGACACGCCTTTATCTCCCCTCCCATGTTAGCGAAATTATCCGACAAAAGCGATATTGTTGTCAATTTTCAAGGAACCTTCTCTATTACCTTGATAGGTGTAGCAATTGTTCTACTAGCTGTAAAACGATAGGACAAACAAGTCCTGGAGGGTCACTGAAGTGACAAACTTTGTGGTTTGTGCAGACAATCATCGCCTCACTCCGTTCTGAGAACGTCCTTCTCCTATTTGGGTTCAGTGCTTCTATACTACTCAAATATCAAATAAAACAATTTAATCGGTTTATGGAGAAGGTCATGGCAATTGTTACTTTCCGTTCTAAGGCAGCGGGAGAAGTCTATATGTTTAGAGAAACTGCTGAGGAAATCTTCAAGGTAATCGGAAAACCTTTAGGAATCCGAGGCGTTATCACTCCTGAAGAAATTCCTGCGGCTCTTGATGCACTAAAAGAAAGGATCGCGAAGGAAAAAGAACTGCTCAAAGAACTTAGAGATAAAGAAGACAAAATGTTCCGGGAAGGAAAGGATCTGGATAAAGAAAAGAAACCGGCCATGGAACAACCTGTTTACTTTACCCAGAGAGCTTATCCTTTTATGGAGATTCTTGAGCTTTCCTTGAAAGACAATACCCCGGTTACTTGGGGTGTCCCTTAAAATTTAACAATAAAGTTTTCTTCTAATGTCCTTGATAATTAATCTCACCGGAAACGATGAGATTAATTTTTTAAACTCATTAGGCTCTCCAGAATCCTCTTGTAAAGAGAACCAAAACTGTGAAGAGTTCCAGACGTCCTATGATCATCAGGAACGTACAGAAAATAACTTGGAAATCTGTTAGAGAAGCAAAGTTATAGGCAGGCCCAAGTGAGCCGAGTGCCGGACCAAGATTGTTTAGACAAGCAATCGCGGTTGAAAAAGCAGTCAATCCGTCCATGCCTGTAAATAGGAAAATCATCGTGCTTGTGAAAGCAATCGCGATATACAACATAAGAAATGCCAAAACCGCGAAAATCACCTGACTTGAAATCGGTTTGTTGCCAATCTTCAGAGGAATAACCAGTCTCGGATGAAGTATTTTCTTAAATTCCAACCCTCCCTGTTTAACCAACGCAATGGCTCGAATCATTTTGATACCGCCACCGGTTGAACCTGCACAGGTAGCAAAGCAGGAACCGAAAAGCATCAGTAATTGAACTAAAAGTGGCCAGTCACCATAGTTTGTATTGGCAAATCCGCTGGTACTGACAACAAACACAACATTGGTCAATGAATAGTAAAAAGCATCCTCAATTTCAGTATAGGTCTCCGTGCTCATCAATAAGAATGTTGTGAGTGCAGTAATGACTGCTGCAGTCAATAGCCAGCTAAAGCTTTCAACGTCTTTAAAGTACAGTCTGGGATCTAGTTTTCTCCACACTAGAAAGTGCATTGAAAAGTTAATACCCCCAATCAGCAGGAAAACGACCGCCACATAATCAACTGCTCTTGTCGACCAGTATGCAAATCCGGCATCATGGCTGGAAAATCCGCCCAGAGAAACCGTGGTGAAGGTATGCATCACCGCATCATCCCATTCCATCCCGGCCAGGTGGTAACAAATGGCACAAACCACGGAAAGCGCAAAATAAATGTTATAGAAAGCTTTCGCAGTATCAGCAATTCGCGGTGTAAGACGCCCTTCTTTAATTGGACCGGAAGATTCAGCACGGAAGATCTGCGCACCACCGACGCCCAACAATGGCAATACTGCAACGGCCATTACCAGAATTCCGATACCTCCCATCCAGGCTAGAAAACATCTCCAGAAATTGATACTCATCGGAAGATCGTCTAACCCTCTCAAGATCGTTGCACACGTCGTTGTAATGCCTGAGACCGCTTCAAAGAACGCATGTGTAAAGGGGATTCCGTCAATCTGCAGATATATTGGCAATGTGGCATAAAACGCCAGAAGCACCCACGCCATGGTCACAAGTAAAAAACCGTCCCGGGGAATAAGCTCCCGTTTAAAGCTGCGGGTCGAAATCCAAAGAATAAAACCTGAGAAAAAGGTAATTAAAAACGAAGTGACAAAACTATCTAAGGCACCGTCTGCTTTCCAATATGATAAAGCCATCGGAATAAGCATCGATAATGAAAACCCGATGACAATCGGTCCCAAAACATTGAGGACCGGTAAAAGCATGAGACGAAGGACCGGATGCATATCGTCTCGCCTTTAAAAGAATCCTACCGAAGGTGAAAATAGTTTTTCTATCTCCGGTATCTGTTTTCTGTTTCCAACATAAAGAATGACATGATCTCCGTCTTCAATTGTCAACCCTTCATCGGATGCCATTAAGACTTCCTGATCGTCAGATGCTCCACGGATGATACAACCGATAGAAACGCCGGCAGGTACACCAACTTTTTTAACCGGTTTACCAATCACTTTAGAATTTTTTGGAGTTCCGTGAGCAACCATTTCCATGACTTCGCCAGCATCCCGTCTTAAATTATGAGCAGAGACTACATCTCCCTGCCGGATATGCCTTAAGAGATCGGACAACACGGACTCATTTGGAGAAAAAACGATGTCAATATCCGTTGAATCAACCAAATCGATATAGCTTGCACGGTTGATTAATGCAATAGTGCAGTGAGCTCCTAGTCTTTTTGCCAGCAGACAGCTCATAAAGTTGTCTTCATCATCATTGCTGACTGCAACAAAGACATCAATGTTTGCGATACCCTCGTTGATAAAAAGAGTCTCGTCTGTCATGTCTCCGTTTAAGACAAGAACAGAGCTGGACAAATGTTGGGACAGATATTGACAGCGGGTTACATCTTCCTCAATAATTTTAATGTTATAAGCGTCCCCATAAGGTGTCTCCATATTGTCCAGAGCTTTTGCCAGTTGGAGACTCAGTGATCCGCCTCCTGCAATCATAACCCGATCACTTCGTCTGACTTTCTTTCTAAACTGTCTTATGACGGTCGGAGCATCCTGCTTTAATGTCAAAAAGAAGACTTCATCCCCGGGTTCGAGAACCGTTGAGCCTTTTACATTAGTCACTTTAAATTTTTTCTTGCAGATAGAGACAATGAAAACGCGGCAGTCCGGAACGAGGATATGGATATCTTCAACCGGACAGTTGGCGATTCTTGACTCAGAGGCAACCTTGACAGAAACCAATATCAAATCTGCTGTTGAAAAATCGATAACCTGAAGAGCCTCCGGATGCTGAATCAGTTCAACAATAGACTTTGTCACAGCATCTTCCGGCCAGATAACTGAAGTAGCTCTAAAACCAGCGGTGGAAAGAAGTGCGGGATACTCCCTGAGCTCCTCGTTACGGACACGGGCAATTCTTGCCGGCACATTAAAAAGCTGTTCTGCAATAAGCGTGGTTACCAGATTCGTCTCATCGCTGGCAGTCACCGAAATGACCATATCAGCATCGGCCGCACCAGCTTCTGCAAGCACAGAGGGAGAAGTGGCATCACCGACGATGCCCTGCAAATCATACTGGGACTGAATTTCGTTGATCTTATTTTTATCTTTATCAACGATAGTGATGTCGTTGGATTCCGAAACCAGATTTCCGGCAACCGAGGAACCAACTTTCCCGGCCCCCAGAATCAGTATTCGCATTTTTCCCCCAAACAGTTGTTAGATTTCAGGCAGAGAGTCGCCTTTATCTTTCGAACGACTGCCGCGTCCGACTTCCAATCCAAGTTGCTTCAACTTTCTATAAAGATGCGTTCTTTCCAACCCGGCAGAACTCGCAACTCTCGTCATACTATTATTTTCCTTTTTGAGAAGATTCAGAAAATAGATTCTCTCAAACTGGTCTCTGGCCTCCCTCAATGGTGCATTAAAGTCAATTGCCGACATCAGTGAGGTCAATGAATCATGCTTGTGTTCTATGACATGAGGTATACCGTAACCGGGTTGTTGTACCGGTTGCTGGTAATGTGGCATTGGTTGTGCTTCCTGTCTAATCGGACGCATCTGTTGCGGATAATCGTTCTGCGAACCCAACGGACGGCGCGGTATAGGCTGTGGCTGGTGTGATACGCCAATTCGCGGCTCTTTAGAACTTCTTTCCAAGACAGACTTCACCGATGAAATCAGTCTTGAAAGAGCAATTGGTTTTTCCAGAAAATCGACTGCACCGAATTTGGTTGCTTCTACTGCAGTATCTAAAGTAGCATGCCCGCTCATCATGACCACCGGCATAGTTAGCTTGCCGGTAGAACTCCATTCTTTTAGCAACGATACTCCGTCATTGTCCGGCATCCAGATATCTAATAAGACTAAGTCAGGATGCTGGTTTATAGCTATCCGTGCTGCACTTGCGTTTTCGGCAAGAATTACCGAATATCCCTCATCGGTCAGGATCTCAAAGAGAAGTTCTCGGATCCCGACTTCGTCATCCACTACTAAAATTACCGCCATATTTTTATAACAAACTATTTTTATCCATTTTACTAAAGTATTTCCGCTGTGAGTAAATCCTCGCTCATGCTAACTGTCTAAATACAATAGTAACTTTCGCTCCCACAATAATTCCGTCTTCCGCCACATTTTCAACCATAACGGTGCCACGGTGTTCAGAAACTATTTTCTTAATCATTGGCAATCCCAGGCCGGTTCCGGAGGATTTGGTTGTCACATACGGCTCAAAAGCATGTTCCAGAATCTTGGCCGAAAATCCCGGTCCGTTGTCAGTAATCGTTAATTCCACAGCCTCGGGACTGCCGCTATCCTTATCGTACAAAGTTCTAACCTGGATGAGAATTCTCATCTTATCTTTATCGACAGATGCCTCGATCGCATTCGAAACAAGGTTATGAATAACTTGACGAAGCATGTTGGCATCAGCTTCTATAAGCGGAACGCCCGGATCCAGATCGAGGTAGACTTTAATATCACCGGCCAGATATAGATTGCAGACTTCCTGAACGAATTTTGAAAGATTGATACTCTCAAATCTTGGAGAACCAATCTTGGCATACAACCGGAAATCATCAACCATTTGCTTCATAGCCGTCACTTGACTGACAATTGTTCTTGTAGCCTTCTGTAGGATCTCTTCCTCTTTTCCATTAACTTTATCTTGTAGTTTCATTTGCAACCGCTCTGCGGCCAACTGAATTGGTGTTAACGGATTTTTGATTTCGTGTGCAAGGCGCCTTGCTACCTCCGTCCAGGCCTCAGCCCTTTGAGCAGCGGCGAGTGAAGAAATATCATCAAACAACAATAAATAGCCTTCGCCTCCTCCCAGAGAAAGAGAAGAACCACGGGTAAACAGAAATACCCGCTTATGAGATTTTCCGTTTCCTACCAACACTTCGCTTTGCAACGAGACATCAGGATACTTACCATGCACCGGTTTTCCAAGTTTTTCCAGGATCGGCTCAATAAAATCCGGTAACACTTCGGATAGAGGCTTACCTAAGTCTTCCGCTAAATCCTTTTTCATAATTGCAGAGGCTCCGGCATTAACCGAATAGATATTCCAGTGCTGATCTGTCACGATTACTCCTGAGGACATTTTTGACAAAATGCTCTCTAGATAATCCTTTGCCTGTTCGAGTTCTTCTCCGCGTTTCTCAATGTCTGCCCTGGCATCGGCCAGTTGAGTGGTCATAATATTAAAAGAACGGGTAAGCTCTTGGACTTCATCATTGGTTTTCGATTCCGGCAGTAAATCATAATGACCGCTTCCTAACCTGCGAGTCCCTTCTAGAAGCAACATCAGAGGTTTTGTAATCCGGGACGCCATAATGACCGAAAGAGCAATGGAGGCAAACATGGACATTAAAAGCACTAAGGTCAAAGAAATCAGATAGATTGTACGCAGACCACCTCTGGCCAAAGTCATCTCCTGATAATCCCGGTAACCGTTCATCAGTACTTCTGCGTTGTGGGCCAGTGAAGGTGGAATGTTATCTGTTACCTCTAAAAAAACAGGCTCTCCATTCTGCCCCTGCTGTTCGATCATGCTCTTGCCCAACAGCAGACCGCCTGCCGTCTGACTAGGTTCGGTTATGGAAGACAACGACAAACCGGGGACATTCGGTAACTCAATAGTCGGTACCAGAACAATTGTCTTAGCCTGAAGGGCACCTCCCTCTTTTTCTTCAAGCCCTTCCCAGTACCCCTCTGTGCGGGCTACTTGAATATTCCTTAAAGACGGAACCACCGGTGCCAAGAGATTAAATGAGGAACCGCTCACTCCGATTAGCCGGCCTCTGGCGGTAACTATCATCGCTTCATCCAGGCCTTCTCTTTCTCTTAAGGAGTCCAGTTTAGATACCCACTCGGCAGGAGGAGTCTCTGCCAACTCAATAGCCAAAGATCTGGCTTGTTTGAGCTGAGCCTGTTGGTAAGTCTCCAGAACTTCACGGCCCAGAGTCAGTCCGGAATCTAAGGCCCGTTCAACTTTTTGGTCAAACCATGAATCCACTGACCCATATAAAAACTGCACGGATACTATAAAAATCAGGACGCCGGGTAAAAGACCGGTAAGGCCCAATGCAATGGCAAACTTACTCAGAATTTTTACACCGTACTTTTTCCTCCTGGCTGATTTTAGAAGGCGGTAAAGTAAGAGTGATACAAGGACGAGAAATCCTAAAGCAACAATAGAATTGACCCAGAGTATCAGCGTGTAATAACGTTCAAAGACAACCGTATTACGGCTGGCATTAACCAGTAAAAAAAGTAATACACAACTGACGCCCACCAGGATGAGGAGCACGATTCTAAGGTACTTGGACACTGTTTACTCCTTGGAGGGCACGATGTCTACTTGAAACCATCCTGTATTAAGATCCCAGCCGTCATCCTTTTTCAGAGTAACTTGGAAGGGTTTTGGCAATCTCTCAGTATCCAGATAAAATCTTGCAGATACTTCATAGTCTTCGGGGTTGATATTTCGGTATGGCGCGACATACAGGCGAGAAATAGTGGTCATAAAAAAGACCGCTTGATCCAACGAATCAAAATTTTGAGTCATCGCACCAACGCTGACACGGTATTGTCTGGTCAGAGGATTATAAGAAAGACGGATTCTCTCAACGACTTTGCCGATTTGACGATCAAACCAGTACCATCTTTTTTTATTGACTTCTACTTCCAGATTAAACACAAGAGGAATACCGCGCTCTAAAACTTCTTTGACTTCAGAGGAAAGTTCAAGCTCAAAACTTCCCTCAAAATATATTCCACTGACTTCATCTTTGATCGCGGTAACCTGAGTATGAATAGGGACAATTCCTTCAGCTAACGCGCAAGTCATTACCGCAAAAAACAGCGACACCGCTGTCACCACGGTAAAAATCATGTTCATTAGCTTTTGTTTCATCAATGTTTCTCTAATAATGCGTAGAAAAATCCGTCCCGGACCCATGGCATAAACGCGTCATTTGCCTGAGCCTGATGGGGTGCTAATGTAATGTACCCTTTAGGTGCACCCTCAAACGGTACTAGTTCTGCATCGGCATGGGAAGCCACAAATTTTTCAATTTGTTCTACTCCTTCCTCCGGCATCACTGAGCAGACGACATATAACATTCTGCCTTGTTTTGCAAGAATTTTCCACATTTGCTCCAATAAATGGGCCTGTGTTTTTGCCAGCTTCCTGACATCACGCAAATCTTTGAGCCAAGGAATATCCGGATGCCGTCTCAAGATTCCGGTGGCCGAACACGGAGCATCCAATAAAATTCTGTCATAAAGTTTGCCGGCTTTATGCCACTCTTCAATTTTGCCTACATCAGCAACTTTAACATCTGCGTCTAAACCGAGACGCTCGAGATTTTCATAAATTCTTTTGGCACGGATTGGATCTTTTTCTATCGCATCCAGCTTTATATCTGCAGTTTCCAACAAATGGCCGGTTTTACCGCCCGGAGCAGCACAGGCATCCAACACAACCATTCCGTCCTGCGGAGCTAGAACCTGAGCGGCCAGTTGACTGCCTGCATCCTGAACGGATACTTCGCCGTCCTTAAACCCCGGAATATCCGACACAGGCAGAGGATTCATTAGTGCAACGCCTTCAAGTCCTACCGGCAGTGCCCCCTGAACTCCGGCTTCCTCTAATTTTTTAAGATAGCCTGCCCGTGAGATCTTCTTCCGATTGACTCTGAGAACCAACAAAGGATGTTCTCTCTGGAGAGTCAGAATGTGATCGGCGTCTTTCCCAAAAATCAACCGGTATTTCTCTATCCACCACCTCGGAGCATTAAATCGAATCTCTTCGTCTTTTTGTGCTTCTTCCAGCAGAGACTGCTTTTCCCTATAAAACTTCCGGAGAACCGCATTGCAGAAATTAGCCGCAGCCGCGGTAGAGCGTTGTGACTTAATTGCAGCAACGGCCTGATTGACTAAGGTAAAGGGCTTTTCTCCTTCAACAATAGCCTGTGCCAAAGCAATTTCAAGAATAGCGGCAACCTGTGGTTTCGGCTCTCTTAATGCAAGTTTTTTAACAATCCAGGATACCAGCATGCGGTTACGCACCACAGCATACAGAAGACTCTGGACAACGGCTCTGTGCTCTGCAGCAACTTCAGAGAGGGCTTTATCGATGGAGGTGCCGTCTTTAACTTTCTGCCACGCTGCAGCAGCCGGTATCAATAAGTGGGATAACGGACTATTGCTCATTTCAAAACTTCATTTTCTTTAATCGAATGTCCGGCCAAAAACTCTCTTGCCTTCAATTTCTTTCCGCCCGGTCTTTGAAGCTCCTCAAGACAGACAATTGCTCCGTCACCTGCGGCGACACACACCCCCTTTGCATCCGCCTTGATAACGGTACCGGCCGACTTTGTCGTTTTTTCTCCCTTATCAACACTGGCAAACCAGGCTTTGAGAACTGTCTCTCCATGGTTGAAGGTCGTCCCCGGGTATGGATTAAAAGCCTTAATCTTATTGGCAATACTCAAGGCGCTTTGGTTCCAGTCAATAACTCCTTCACTCTTTTCCAGTTTATGAGCATAGGTAGCTCCTTCAGGTTGTTCAACCGGAGAATATTGTTCAGGAGCTTTCAGATACTCTGAAAGCATCTCGGCTCCCAACCTTCCTACTTTTTCCGTCAGACTCAGAGCCGTATCCGAAGAACTGATCTCAATCGCTTTTTTATAAAGCATCGGCCCGGTGTCAAGACCGGCATCCATTTGCATCAGAGTTACTCCGGCTTCTTTGTCACCGTGTTCTAAACCACGGGCAATCGGGGCAGCACCTCGCCATTGCGGCAATAGACTACCGTGAATATTCACCGCCTTAAGATTCGGATAGTTTGTCAGAATTCCTTTTGGAATATCCAACACTTCCTGAGGGAGAATGAGTCCGTAGGCAGCAACAATGAGCAGATCCGGCTGAATATCTTTTATTTTCTGAAGAACTGCTTCTGTTTCTTCTCCGCCTTTATTTCTTCTAAGGGTTAGCGGTGTTTCAACAGGGATACCGGCTTTGAGTGCTGTTTCTTTGACAGCGCTGCCTTTTAACTTGCGTCCGCGCCCTGACGGTCTGTCAGGCTGGGTTAGGACCAAGGAAATTTCATGTCCGTCTTCGACTAATTTTTCCAAAGCATAAGCAGCAAATTCAGGGGTACCGGCAAAAACTAATTTCATGTAAAAACTTTCCTTTTCTTCTAAACTGAGCAGATCATCTCAACGAATAATAGAAACTTTGTTTGTTGATTGTAGGACAATGAAGCCTCAAAATATTGAGATTGACCCGATTCGGAATTAATTCATGCCCATAGCAAAGTTAAAAAACGTCACGCTTTCTTATCACGAATATGGAGATAAGCATTTACCGACCGTCGTTATGATTATGGGGCTTGGCATGAGCTCTGCCTCCTGGCCCCCGGAATTAATCCGCAATCTGGTCAAAAAAGGTCTGCGGGTCATCACGTTTGATAACCGGGATGTCGGCAAATCACAGTATTTCCCAACTGACAAAAATTTCCAGTCAACCGCCTTGGCCATTGGAAGAGCTCTTCTCAGACTCCCTGTAAAAGCTCCTTATAGACTTGAGCACATGGCGATGGACCTGATTGAACTGTTGGACTATTTAAATGTTGATGCGGCTCATTTAGTCGGTGTTTCTATGGGAGGAATGATCGCGCAGGTAACCGCTACCATTCATCCCTCAAGGGTCAAGTCACTGACTTCCATCATGTCTGCATCCGGCAATCCGCGCACGGGCACAGGAAAAATTAAAACCATTTACTCTCTATTTCTTCAGCCGGAGAAGACCGATAGTCAGGAAGGTCTGAAAGAGCATTACAAAAAACTATTTAATGTTCTCAAGAGTCCAAAATACGACTATCCGAGAGAAGAGTCGGAAAATTTATTTTCCCGTTTGTCCGAGGAACCTTTTAACGAAAAAGCGGTTGAAAGACAACTTCTGGCAATTCTGGCAAGCGGAGATCGCTCCTCTCAATTGTCGAGATTAACTATTCCGACACTTGTTATTCATGGAGAGGATGATCCTCTGTTGCCGTTGGCTGCCGGAAAAGAAGTCGCCGACTTAATCTCCAACTCAAAATTAAAGGTCATGCCTCTGATGGGACATGACCTTCCTCCGATTCACTACGAGCAGTTAGCGACCGATATCGCTAAACACGTTTGGGATAGCGAGAACTAATTCGACTCTTCCTTAGCAGCTTTTGCAGCTTCTGCTTTTTGCTTACGGATTTTCGTGCAAATGCGGTTTCGTTTAAGCAAACTAAGATGATCAACAAAAACAATGCCCTCGAGATGATCCATCTCATGCTGGACACAAACAGCTAAAAGACCGTCGCATTGCATTTCGAAGGTATTACCGTCTAAATCCTGTGCCTTGATCTTGACTTCTGCAGGGCGTTTTACTTTGTCATAGATTCCCGGAAGAGATAAACAACCCTCTTCCCAGGGCTTGGTCTCTTTACTGGCTTCAATGATTTCAGGGTTAATCAAAACCTTTAAGTCATTTTTTTCTTCTGTCACGTCGATCACAATCATGCGAATGTGTTTATCGACCTGGGTTGCAGCCAAACCCACACCCGGTGCCTTGTACATTGTTTCAGCCATATCCGCAGCCAGCTGTTTGAGTTCATCATTGAACTCAGTAACTGCTTTTGCTTTTGTTTTTAATCTTTCGTCGGGATACTTCAAAATAGGAAGAATTGCCACCTGATACTCCATTTTTCAATTTGGATTAATTTTAGTCAGCTCCGTCAAGTTTTAATCCTTTCTAAGTATTTATTGAGAAACTTTCTCACAAAAAACTAGTGAATTATTGAATTTTCCTGATATTGGTCCATATAATGATTTGCACTATTCAGATTTTGTACGTTCTAACGATTACAGCAGAGGCAAAATGAGAAAGCAGATAACTTACGCAATATTGCTAAGCGGTTGCTATACCTGCTGTTGTCTCTGTTAGTCCTTTCAGTTTCTTTTTTCCTTTGTCAGCCGAATGTAATCTTTCTTGCTTATCGGCTGGAAACCTGATTTTCCTTTTCATGTATTCCTTTCTTTGCGGAGAAGTCATATGACCGTCTATCAATCAATTTCAGAGTTAGTGGGAAATACCCCGCTTTTACAGCTGAATAGCTATTCCAAAAATCATGAATTAAAAGCCAACGTTCTGGCCAAACTCGAATATTTAAATCCTGCCGGTTCTGTCAAAGATAGAGTTGGCCTGGCAATGCTCAACAAAGCTCAAAAAGAAGGACTGCTTAATAAGGATACAGTCATTATTGAGCCAACCAGCGGAAATACAGGGATTGGTCTGGCAGCCATTGCCGCCTCAAGAGGCTTAAAAGTTGTTTTGACTATGCCGGAAACTATGAGCGTTGAAAGACGAAATCTTTTAAAAGCTTATGGTGCCGAAATCGTATTAACCGATGGCAAACTCGGCATGAAAGGAGCAATTGAAAAAGCGAATGAACTGGCTGCTCAATATCCAAACTCTTTCATTCCCGGCCAATTTGTTAATCCTGCTAACCCGCAAGCCCATTTCGATACTACCGGACCGGAAATTTGGGCAGACACTCAGGGCAATATTGATTTCTTTGTCGCCGGAGTAGGCACGGGCGGAACAATTTCAGGAACAGGGAACTTCCTGAAATCAAAAAATAAGGACATACAAATTGTCGGCGTAGAGCCGGATACTTCAGCCGTAATTAGCGGCGGTAGACCCGGGCCTCATAAACTGCAGGGAATCGGCGCCGGATTCATTCCCGAAACCTTATCCGTGAAAGTTCTAGATGAAGTCTTGCCAATCAGCGCTGAAGAAGCCTTTGCTGCAGCAAAAGAGTTAGCGTTAACTGAAGGAATTCTTGTAGGCATCTCTTCCGGTGCCGCTTTGGCTGCTGCCACAAAAATTGCGGAAAAAGAAGAAAACGCAGGAAAAACCATCGTCGTTCTTCTTCCTGATACCGGTGACAGATACTTGTCCACAGAATTGTTTCAATAACTGATACAACAGCCCGGTACTTATTTCTGAAGACCGGGCTAACTTCTCCGTCAGAATTGACGGTATTTTTCTATCGGGAAGAAAATACGGAAAAAACTTAGACTCCTCGGCCCGGTTTCTACCTGCACTGACCTCCACCTTCCATATTTCTGTCAGCCAATTATTCATTTTGAGATACAACCTTCATTCAGAGACTGCCTTCAATCTTCGACAAAGTTTTGAAAAGGTGATAATTTAGAAAAAAGAACTTTAAAAATTAAGAGAATACGAATGGCCAAAACTCTGGTTATTGCTGAAAAACCGTCAGTTGCGACTGATATTGCTAAAACCCTGGGCGGGTTAAAAAAAGTCACTGATTATTATGAAGGCGATGAATACATCGTCGCCTCTGCAGTCGGTCACCTTTTAGAAATAAAGGCACCTGAAGAGTATGAAGTTAAAAGAGGGAAATGGAGTTTCGCTCATCTTCCTGTCATTCCTCCCCATTTCGATTTACAGCCTATTAAAAAATCGGAAGCCAAGCTAAAAACTTTGTCTAAATTAATAAAGCGCAAAGACGTCGACAAAATCATTAACGCATGCGACGCGGGACGCGAAGGTGAGCTGATTTTCCGTTATATCATCGAAGCCGTTAAAACGAAAAAAACGACAGAAAGACTCTGGCTTCAATCCATGACAAAAGATGCTATCAAGGCTGCTTTCCATCACTTGAGAACAGCTGAAGAAATGCAACCGTTGGCCGATGCTGCTAAAAGCCGCTCGGAAGCCGATTGGCTGGTCGGCATTAACGGAACCAGAGCCATGACTGCTTTCAATAGCAAAGACGGAGGATTCTTTTTAACGACCGTCGGACGTGTTCAAACCCCTACTTTAGCCCTTGTAGTCAAACGTGAGAACCTGATCCGTAACTTTGTCCCGAAAGACTACTGGGAAGTTCATGCTGACTTCGGAGTTTCTGCCGGCTCTTACCATGGAAAGTATTTTGATCCGAACTTTAAAAAATCAACAGATAACACTTTGAAGGCCGATCGCCTTTGGTCTGCTGAAGAGGCACAAAAAATCGTTGATGCCTGTAAAGGTAAAAAAGGCAAAGTTTCTGAAACTTCCAAACCTTCAACAACAAGTTGCCCTCTTCTTTATGATTTGACAACTCTGCAGAGAGAAGCCAACTCTCGTTTCGGATTCTCAGCCAAAACTACGCTGGCTATTGCCCAGGCCCTTTATGAAAAACATAAAGTATTGACTTACCCTAGAACAGATGCCAGAGCATTGCCGGAAGACTACATTCCGTCCGTTAAAAATATTCTCGGAATGCTCGAATCAACCGGCTGGGGACACTTTGCGACCAAGGTCCTGAAGAACAATTGGGTCACTTTTAATAAAAAGATTTTCAACAATTCAAAAATCAGCGACCACTTTGCAATTATTCCGACAACTCAGGTTCCTCCTGCTTCTCTAAGTGAAGCCGAACAAAAAATTTATGACTTGGTTGTCAGACGCTTTATCGCTATTTTTTATCCGTCAGCGCAATTTAAAAATATTTCCCGGATAACTGAAGTCGAAGGCTATAGTTTTCTTAGTGAAGGAAAGCTCTTAGTGGATCCGGGCTGGATGGCTGTTTATGGGAAAGTTGCCGACACGTCCGGTGAACCAATCATGGTTCCGGTAAAAGCCGGTGAAGCGGCTTCCGTCGAACAAATTCATTCAGAACAGTTGGCAACAAAACCGCCTGCCAGATATACCGAAGCTACTCTTTTGAGTGCTATGGAAAATGCCGGCAAGGAAATTCAGGAAGCTGAATTACGGGATGCCATGAGAGAAAAAGGGATCGGTACGCCGGCCACTCGCGCCTCTATTATTGAAGGGCTGGTCTTTCAGAACTATATGATCCGCGAAGGCCGCGAACTCGTTCCGACGGCTAAAGCCCAGCAATTACTGACATTGCTTCATGGGTTGCATATCAACGTATTATCAGAGGCTGAGTTGACAGGCGAATGGGAGTATCAACTCTCTCAAATCGAAAAAGGCAAACTCTCGCGCAAAGACTTCATGAAGGAAATTGCAAAACTAACCGAAGAGATTGTTGATAAGGCTAAAAGTTACGGCGCAGATACGGTTCCTATTGAACAACCGGCTGACCTTACGGCTAAATGCCCGAAATGTCATTCTCCGATGGTTGAGCAATACAAGCGCTTTGCTTGCTCACACTGTGATTACAGCATTACCAAGCACCCTGGCGGCAGAATGCTTGAACCTAAAGAAGTAGATCAACTATTTAAAGAAGGACAAATCGGACCCTTAGACGGATTTATCAGCAAGATGGGTCGTCCCTTCTCAGCTATTCTTAAGCTTGGTCCCGCTCCGGATTACAAACTCGATTTCGACTTTGGGAATAAAGAGGAAGAAACTCCTAAGGAACCGGTTGATATCACTAAGCTTGAATCTATCGGTACCTGTCCAATCTGTGGCAAACGGGTATTAGAAACAGAAAACGCTTACGTCTGTGAGAATGCCCTTGATCCGAATGCCAAGAAGAAATGTACCTTCCGCAGTGGTAAAGTCATCCTTCAGCAACCGATCGAGGCGGAACAGATGAAGAAGTTGTTGTCGACAGGCACGACAGACTTGTTGACCAAATTTATTTCTAACCGTACAAAACGTCCCTTCTCAGCTTATCTGGTTTTAGAAAAAGGCGGTAAAGTCGGATTTAAATTCGAAGAAAAAAAGCCTAAGACAGCTGCAGCTAAGACAACAACCACCGGTCGGGCAAAAACCGTAAGAAAAACCGCCGAACCGGGTTAAAAACAAAGCAAGGAAGGATGATGTATTAGATTTTCCTTCCTTATAACCTTGCTTTGTAGGGAAATACCAAGGCCGGAAAACCTCCGGCCTTTACTTACTGAGCTTTAACCGACAATTTCAATTTTCATGAGATCAGGAATTTCGCTGTTCAAAACGGCATCATAGAGTTTGCCTTTAAAGCCAATCCATGTCTCTGTCTCCTCGGCCGTAGCTGTACCGGTATAAAACTTTCGTCCGGCCGCTAAAAATTCAGGAGATACAATTCCATCAACAGCTGTGAGTTTCATGACCTTATTGCCGTAGCCGATCTCAAAATACAGTTTTCCAAAAATACATTCCGGTGCTTTGATATCCTCAGCCGGTAACGCCATAAATCGTTTGCGGGTCACACATCTGCCTATCATCTCGGCAGAATCTGTAATGCCGGGTCCCGGAAAAGCCGTTTTTAACGTAATTAGATCGCGCCTGGCAACTTCTCCTTCAGAGACGAGTTTGTCCAGGGCATACTTCATCATACGAAAGCATAATGCCAAACCGCCGCAGCGTTTCAAACCATGGTACTGTTCACAGTCAGCAAGAGTTAACGTAGTAACTGTCTTTCCGTCCTGGGTTACTTTAATTTCTTCAGTTTTCATTGCAATATCCTTGTAAAGTCCTGTTTATTGAAAGGCAATTGGGAGCACGAGCTTTTCGATATCTACATCGTGTCTAATCATTCCATTGTCCCGAAGGAACTTTTCATTAACTTTTAGGTCCTCGATGTCCTTCTGATTCATTTTGTCGAAATAATGGCTTCTGGCAATTAAAGTCTTGGCATCTTCAACAGAAATTTTGTGTTCTTTGGCGCCCATCTCTGCCGTTTCCTGCGGGTGCTGTTTCATCCATGCCAATGATTCTTTGTAAACCTTATTTATCCGTTTCACAATTTCGGGATGCTCTTTAGCAAATTTCTCTGTCGTCGTCATAACCAGTGTCGGTTCCACTAAGCCTTCAGCACTGATGATCGTTTTGGCGCCGCCCTTGTTGGCCTTTATCAATGCACTGGAAGCAACCAAAGCAGCATCTGCTCTGCCGGCCATAACGGCACTCAGAGCCTTTGGAATACCCATGCTGACAAAATTAACGTCACTTTCCTTCATTCCTTCTTTTTCCAAGGCAGCAACCAGAAGCTGATGTAAGAAAGTTCCTTTCGGACCAACAACCTGCTTACCTTTCAAGTCTTTGACGGTTAAAGTTGTGCCGGGTTTTGAGACGATTGCAAAGTTAGATGTCGGATGTGCTGTTCCGGTAACCACTCTCACAGGCAACCCTTCAGAATTAAGCATTAGAAGAGCAGCTGTGTTCATGTTGCCGGCAATGTCCAGACTTTCTGCAGCCATTGCTTTAGCGGCCTCAGGACTTGTTCCCATGTTGTGCCAATTAATTTTTATGCCGTCTTTTTCAAATTCTTTTTCCAGAAGCTTGTGATCTTTCATCACAAGCAACTGCAGAACAAACGGTGGTTTGACGTAGGAAATATTCAATTCCTTGAGTGGAGTTGCAGCCAAGGCCAAGGCAGAAAATGTCAGTAGCCCGGCAGTTAATACAGATTTCAAAAACATCTAACTCTCCTTAAGAGTTTTGGTTCCGGGAAAAATTTAGTAAGCAGGTAGCCAGCTAAACAGTAATGAGAATTATATTCATTATTGTTTATTAGGATAAAAATCAGAATATTAAAATTACGCATACAAAAAAATCTCCCGCGTACGGCAAGGAGATTTAACTTTGATTCGTATGTTTTTTAATTCAATGTTTCGGTTTCATCCGGACTTGATTCGACTTTTGTCACCAGAATTTGGTCTATTCGGTTTCTTTCGACGTCGATCACTTCAAACTTATAGCCCTCATAAATGAAACTATCCGTCAGTTTCGGCACTTTTCTTAGCATGTACATCATGAAGCCGGCGACTGTTTCATAGGTTTCATCATCAGGAAGTTCCCCGAAATCAAAAACTCTTTCGACGTCATCAATCGGTGTTGACCCGTCGATCAGCCACGATCCGTCCGCTCTCTGAACTATCTGAGCATCTTCTGGTGTCGACACAAAGTCTCCCATCACAGTACTCATGATGTCATTTAAAGTAATGACACCGACTGTCAGCGCATACTCATTGACGACCACTGCAAAATCGCCTCGTTTATTTTTGAACAGTTCCAGAACCTCTGAAAGAGACAATGAGTCCGGAACGGCGGGAAGAGGATTAATAAAATTCTCATCCTTAAGTGAGAATTTTTGCCCTTCAATTACTTTTCTAAGCAATTCTTTCGAATCAACGTAGCCGATCACATGATCGATATCTCTGTCGCAGACCGGGAACTTGTTGTGCGGGCTTCCGGCAATCTTTTTTGCAATACTGTCATAGGATTCGTCCAGCGTGAAGTACACAATAAAATCTCTGGCAGTCATTGCGCTGGGGACTAAACGACTTTCAAGATCCATCACATTTTCAATGGCAGCCTGCTCGCTTGGAGCCAACAAACCGGCTTCTCCGCCTGCTTCTACTGTTGCAACAATATCTTCTTCAGTCAACTTGTTATTGTTCTTAGTCGGCAAACCTAACATTTTTAAAATGGCTGTCGACAGTGCTGTTAAAACCCAAACTAATGGTTTGAGAAGCATAATCAGCAACAGCATTGAGCGGATAAGTTTGACTGAGATGGTCTCCGGACGGCTAAGGCCGACACGCTTAGGAATTAAGTCTGCAAACATGATGAACAAGAACGTCACCAGTACAAACGATGCTCCCACAGAAACCGTTCTCACGATATCCGCCGGCAGAAACGGTGCAAGAAACTCTTCAAAAATGACGGTAAAAGTCGGTTCACCGACGATACCGCCTAAGATGGCAACCGCATTGATGCCGATTTGAATAACGGAGAAAAACGGACCCGGTTTCTCTTGAAGTTTGAGAACAAGACGGGCCCTTTCATCCCCGGCCTCTTCCATTTGTGTTAGACGGACTTTTCTGGAACCGGCCAGGGAGATTTCGGCGATCGCGAAATACGCGGCCGCCATAATCAACAGAACTATTCCAATTAATCTTAGAGTTATATCCACAATCTTCCTCTTGTTTAACCTGACATTATCTCAGATTGAGGAAAATTCTCCCAATTGAGAGCTTTATAAATAAGGATTAGTCCTATATATCCTCCTGATTTGGTTACGCAACTGTTGGGTCTCTCCTATGAAATGAATCAACAGCGCTAATGAATTGGCATCCAACTGGAAGCTGTTTCTCAACCGGGCAGCCTTTTTAAAAACCACTACGGTACTGACGGAGGTGACGCCGTCAGACATAAATTCATCCAAGGCACCCAGCTCTCTTAATTCATTAAAAACATCTTCCGGAATACCGCTTAATTTCTGAAGTTCATCCATGTTCAGAGTTTCTAATGAAGTTTGAATCTGTGTTACTAAAGCCTGACTCATATTATTAACTCCTTATAGATCAGCTCTGGGATTAAAACTCGAAATCTCAGATAGTTTCTTATAAAGCTCTTTCTCTTCTTCGGTCGGTTCAGGTGGAACCACGATAGAAAGAACGAGATAGAAGTCGCCTGGGTCTCCCTTCTTATTCGGGAATCCTTTACCGGGGATTCTGATCTTTTGTCCTGCCCTCGCACCGGCCGGAATCTTGACCGACACCTTCTTACCGGATAACAACGGAATAACCGCTTCTGTGCCAAGAACAGCTTCGTAAGGTGCTAATGGCACGGACAAATAAACATCTCGGCCTTCGACCTTAAACTTACCGCTTTCAATGATATTAATTGTGATGTAAAGATTGCCGTTGGGACCTCCGTTATATCCTAAGCCACCTTTACCGGTTAATCTCAGCCTCTGTCCGTCTATTGTTCCGGCAGGGACCTTGATTTCAAGAGTCTTGGTCACATGGCGGACACTACCGTCGGCTTGCTCTTCGGGTTCTCTTAGAGACAGGCTGACAGAAGTACCGTTAAAGGCTTGTTCAGGCGTAATTTCAACAGCTGCCTCCAAGTCTTCCCCTGCCATTGCTCTTTGTCTGGAAGCTCTGGCACCGCCCATCTGACTAAACAGATCAGCAAAATCAAATCCTGCGCCTCCGAAATCAAAGTTTGAAGCTCCGCCTTCACCGAATCCACCGAATCCGCCCCAACCCGGAGGCGGTTCAAAATGGCTTCCGCCGGCCCGTTGCCCTAATTGGTCATAGGCCGCTTTCTTTTCAGGATCGGATAAAGTCTGATAGGCTTCATTGACGTCCTTGAATTTGGCTTCTGCGTCTTTTTCTTTTGAAACATCCGGATGGTACTTATGCGCTAATTTCCGAAAAGCTTTCTTGATATCGGCTTCGCTGGCATCTCTTTCAAGACCCAGAATCTTGTAATAGTCTTTGTATTCCATAACACAAACCCTTCTGAAGTCCCAATAGTTTGTGCGATTTTTAAAGTAGTAACCGGTTCATTGAGTAAAAATGGGTTATGAGTGCTTCGATTTCTTTTTTTGTAGCCTCAAATAGAAAAATTACTGCATATTTTTTGATTGACTGCATAATTCTTTCTTACATTTTTCGATCTCTTACATCAATGCTGTAAACTTTTCTCAATGGGGCCGAACAACCCCAAAGATAGGATTCCTCTCAAATCAAAAGGACAAATAGATGAAAAAACTTGTAATTTCTGCTGCTGTTGCAGCGACATCCTTGATGTTCAGTCAGACCGCTCTGGCCGGTGCCGTCCTGGATAAGATCAAGAAAGACGATGTCGTTGTGTGTGGTGTTAACACAGCAGCTCCCGGATTCTCAAATGCTGACAGTCAGGGAAAATGGTCCGGTCTGGATGTTGATTATTGCCGCGCTTTAGCCGCAGCAGTTCTCGGCGATGCAAATAAAGTCAAATTTGTTCCTTTGAGCTCTCCTCAGAGATTCTCTGCTTTGCAGGCAGGTGAAATTGACGTTTTGGCCCGTAATACAACCTGGAACCTAACACGTGACGCATCTCTCGGCGCTGTGTTCGTCGGCACTATTTATTACGATGGCCAGGGCTTTCTTGTTCCTAAGAAACTTGGCGTTAAGTCTGTCAACGAATTAAACGGCGCAACTATCTGCGTTCAATCCGGAACAAGTAGCGAACCAAGCGTTGCAGATTACTTCAAAGCTCATAACATGAAGTACAAAGCAGTTATTTTTGATACAACGGAAGCTACCCAGGGAGCATTCCTCTCCGGACGTTGCCAGGTTTATACAACTGACATGAGCGACTTGGCCGGCGCAAGAACAAAAGCCGCCAACCCGGATGACTACGTCATTTTGCCGGAAGTTATTTCTAAAGAACCGCTCGGACCTTCCGTCAGACGCGGAGATAACGAATGGTTCCAGATCGCCCGTTGGGTTCTCAATGCTTTCATTGAAGCAGAAGAGTATGGAATCACTAAGGAAAATGTCGACCAGCTTAAGAAGACCAGCACCAACCCGAACGTTCAACGTCTGGTCGGTAGCGGGGAAGATATGGGCAAACTGCTCGGTCTCGATAAAGACTGGTCTTACAGAATCATCAAACAAGTCGGCAATTATGGCGAAAGCTTCGAGAAGAACCTCGGACCAAAAACTCCGTTGGCTCTCCCACGCGGTGTAAACAACCAGTGGACAAAAGGCGGTATTCTTTATGCTCCTCCGGTCCGCTAATAATTAGCTAACCTACAGAATGGCGGAATTCTCCGCCATTTTTTACCTTGAATAAAATCGATATGGCAGGACCAAAAGGTGATGCTTCCTGGAGACGCCGGGAAAGAAGCAGAAAATTAAAAGAAGGCTTGTGGCAGGGAATTCTGCTATTAATATTGATCGCTATTTTCGGATCGTTTGTTTTTAATGTTTCGGAAAATCTTCAAGCCAGAAATATTCATTCCGGGTTCGGTTTCCTTTTTGAACGATCCGGCTTCGAAATCGGTGAATCTCTTATTACTTTTAACTCTTCCGAAGCATATTTCAAAGCATTCCTTGCCGGAATGCTCAATACCATTAAAGTTTCGGTTTTATCTATCATCACCGCAACGGTACTTGGTATCATTATCGGGCTGATGCGACTTTCCAAGCATCCCATCCTCAGGTTCCTGGGAGCAGCACACGTTGAGTTTTACCGCAATATCCCGCTGCTGGTTCAGCTTCTGTTGATCTATTTACTCATAACTGAACTTCTTCCTGACTCTTTTGATCCTTTACATTTCGGTTCTTGGGCAGTCTTGTCAAAAGCAGGATTTCAGTTTGCTATCCCACAAAACTGGCATATACCTTTTTTAATAACAACTTTCTCTTTTGGATTTTGTTGGTGGCTCGTCCGCAAAATTCTCATGAGAAAAATGACCGGCCTTGTTTCCACCACAATCGGCCTAGGCATTGCGTTCGTTTTTTCGATCATAGTCTGGATAATTTGCGGATATAGCTTTGGCTGGTCTAAACCTGAAGTACAACGATTTGCTATCGAGGGAGGAGCCTCTCTTTCACCTGAATTTTTAGCGCTTTGGATTGGGCTAACTTTCTTTACGTCTGCATCCATTGCAGAAATCTTCAGAGCAGGATTCCTGGCGGTTCCAAAAGGTCAATGGTCGGCCGCTTCTGCCTTGGGTATGTCCAAATCTGAGGTTGTCAGCTATATTGTCTTTCCACAGGCGCTTAAGCTGGCAGTTCCTCCACTGGCCAGTCAATACATGAACCTAACTAAAAACTCTTCCTTAGCGGTCGTTGTCGGTTACCCTGATCTGGTTTCCATCGGTAATTCAACGATTAACCTCAATGGTCAGGCACTGGAAGTTATTGTCATTGTGATGTCAGTTTTCCTGACATTAAACCTGATCACGGCAGTTTTTATGAACTGGCTAAATGCCAAAGTAACGAGGGGGACACATGGGGCGTAACCGGTTTTTAAAATACTCTGTCCGCCTCTGGAGAGCTTTTTTCTACTCTCCTCTGGCTTCCGTTTTAACGATAGGTCTATTGCTGTTTTTTGGCTTAGCCGGATGGTATGTTTGGCAATGGGGAATTGCAGACGCTGTTTTTAGAGCAGACTTTAAAGCCTGTATGCAAGCTCAAGACGGAGCTTGTTGGGGCTTCGTCACTGAAAAATGGAGGCTCATTATTTTCGGCCGCTTCCCTTATGAGCTTCAGTGGCGGCCTGCCGCCGGGACAGGTGTTGTCCTTTTAATGCTCATTATCTCTGCGTTTCCTCAGACCTGGACAAAGCGGGGAGCAAAGTGGTTAGCTTCCGGCTGGGTTTTGGCCTTAGCAATATTTTTTATACTGATGAAAGGCGGAATCTTCGGTCTTGAGGAGGTCGACTCAGACAGTTGGGGAGGCTTGCCTCTTACTATTATCCTGACCCTATTAGGCATGACTCTGTCTGCTCCTATCGGAATAGCTCTGGCAATCGGAAGACGTTCAAAAATGACTGTCATCCGCAATCTGTCTATCGGCTACATCGAACTCATCCGCGGAGTCCCTTTAATCACTGTTCTATTTGTAGCCTCTTTTATATTTCCTCTTCTTCTTCCTGCCGGCTGGCGGATTGATGCCTTCTGGCGCATTGTTGCCGGCATCGTGCTTTTTCAGGCTGCATATATGGCGGAAACCATCCGCGGAGGATTGCAGACAATACCGGAAGGTCAATTCTATGCAGCAGACTCTTTGGGATTAAACCGTTTTCAGGTATATGTTTATATCATTTTGCCTCAGGCTTTCGTCACGATCATCCCGGCCTTTGTCAACAGTCTGCTCTCGACATTTATGGATACTTCTCTGGTGACGATTGTCTCAATGTATGATTTAACCGGCAGCCTCAGACTTGCTCTGGGCGATCCCAATTGGCGCAATTTCTTCCTTGAAGGCTATTTATTTATTGCCATAATCTACTTTGTCTTCAGTTTTATTATGTCCAGATATAGCATCTGGCTTGAGAAGAGGATTGAAAGAAAGAAACAAGGCGCCATGGTTCAAACCGGCACCGCATCAGCATAGGATAAGAAATGCAAAAGGTTCATGAACATATCATTCGGATGTCGAAACCTTCCGATGAGGCTTCACTGCAAATTACAAGACAAGATTTATGGGGGGCGTTGATGTTTTTTGCAACACACCCGGAGGACTTCATTGAGGCACTTGACTCAGCAGAAATTGATGAAGATCTGCACCCGGACGGTAAAGTCACTCTATCAAGAACTTTAGACTTCGGGCCTTATCATGTTAAAGACAAGGTATTAACAGAACCGGAAAATAAAATCACTTTTGAGATTCAGGAGTCTGAATCAATTCCGGCAAGCAAATTTGAAATTCAGATCGAGGAGCCGGAGCAGAACGTCTTCTTCCTTCGGTTCACATACTATGAAGACACTGCCCACAAGTCACTTGAAGGGGCCGCACAATATCAATCACTGAGAACTCAAGCTTGGGAAAATAAAGACTTAGACGTCTGCCAAAAACTGATTTTGATGATTACTGACGGAGCTTTCGCTAAAACTAAGCACTAAAAAATCCACCTAAAAAACTTAAGCTCCGCACCTGTCAAAAGTACGGAGCTTTTTATTTAGGCCGAAGGCTTGAATTAGATCTTACCGACGAGATCAAGACCCGGTTTCAAAGTCTTCTTACCAGGTTGCCATTTGGCTGGGCATACGAGGCCAGGGTTGGCTTCTACGAACTGTGCAGCTTGAACCTTACGAAGGAGTTCAGTTGCGTCACGACCGATACCACCGTCATGAATTTCGCAAACAACAATCTTGCCGCTCGGATTGATAACGAATGTACCGCGCTGAGCCAAGCCTGCATCTTCAATCATGACACCGAAGTTACGTGTTAACTTACCTGTCGGATCACCTACCATCGGGAACTGTACTTTCTTGATGGCAGGAGAATTGTCATGCCATGCTTTGTGTGTAAAGTGTGTATCTGTAGAAACAGAGTAGATTTCTACGCCGATCTTCTGGAATTCAGCATATTGTTCAGCCAAGTCTTCCAATTCTGTCGGGCAAACAAATGTGAAGTCAGCCGGATAGAAGAAAACGACAGACCATTTGCCGAGCAAATCTTTTTCTGTGATAGAAACAAATTCGCCGTTCTTGAATGCTTCAGCCTGGAACGGCTGTAATTGAGTACCGATTAAAGACATTGTTGTCTCTCCTTTAAAAATTTCTGAGTAGTCTAAGGAAGCATTAGGGTTTTGTCCAATAAATGTTGACTATATTTGTCATCGAATTTTTCTATCGCAACATTTGAGCACGCTTTCCTCCTCTTACATTTTTCTCACATTTGGTTTGAAAATTTTTGTTGCTAATAGGTGTGTTACCTCTATATGATTACGACATTACCACTCAGGAGATTTAAATGGCTGAAGAAATTAAATTGCCTCCCCTTCCCAACCAGGTTGTAGAAGCTTTCAATCAAATCAAAACTTTTGAACCGGTTATCAAAGCGATTGCTGCTGCAAAAGACGAACAGGAAAGAACCCTCAAAGATCAGGTGGAAATTACAGAAATAGAAGCGGCCCCTTTCCACGAAGAAACGAGAGCAAAAGACTTTGCCCGCAGACTACAAGATCTTGGCCTGACTAATGTCAGGATCGACCAGGAAGGTAACGTCATTGGTATTCGCCCGGGAGTCGGTAACGGTCCTCGTCTTGTGCTTGCTGCTCACCTGGATACAGTTTTCCCGATGGGAACCGACGTAAAAGTACGCCGTGAAGGCAACAAATTCTTCGCTCCGGGGATCTCTGACGATGCCAGAGGTTTGGCAGTTATCCTCGAAGTTCTCAGAGCAATTCAGGAAAATAATATTGAAACCGTCGGAGATCTTCTCTTTATTGGATCTGTTGGCGAAGAAGGCAATGGCGACCTTAGAGGTACAAAGTATCTCTTTAAAACAAATGAAGAACACGTTGACGGATTCGTCTCTGTCGACGGAGCCAACGTTAACAGAATTCTTCACGGTTCAACCGGTTCACGCCGCTTCCGTGTAACTTTTGAAGGCCCCGGCGGACACAGCTGGAGTGCTTTCGGTACAGCCAGTGCGATTCATGCACTCGGCAGAGCAATTGCCAAGATCTCTGATCTTCAGGTTCCGGAAGAACCAAAAACAACTTTCACCGTTGGAACGATTGTCGGTGGTACCACTGTTAACTCCATTGCAGCATCAGCCACTATGGAAATTGACACCCGTTCTGTTAACAATGAAGAACTCAACAAACTGGTTGATCGTGTTCTCCCGTTGCTTCAAGAAGCTGCTGATGAAGAAAACGCCCGCTGGAAAGCTGAAGGCGATATGCAGATCAAAGTCAAGATTGTCCCGATTGGCGAACGTCCTGCCGGTGATCAGAAAGATGACTCTCCGGTTCTTCTTGCAGCCCGTGGAGCCATGGATGCGCTTGGCATTGAATTAAAGAAATACACCTGCGCAAGTACCGATCAGAATGTTCCAATTAGCCTTGGCATTCCTGCAACCACTCTTGGCGGTGGCGGCACCGAAGGATTCAATCACAATGTTAAGGAATGGTTCGATGCAACAGATGCTTTCCTCGGCCCACAGTTAGCATTGATGACCGCCTTATCGTTAGTTGGCATCAAAGGTAGATCCGAACCGCTTCTTCCTAAGAGAAACTAACAATAATCTTGCTTAATCAGAGAGCTCCTTTTCGGAGCTCTTTTTCATGGTACATCACTGGACTGTCTAGATTTGCATTTTTTCTTCTCACAGATGAATAACGATCCCAACTCCAACCGATTGGACATTCAATAGTTCGTTTGTTAGCCATAAATACATTATTTCGGAAATCCAACTTACTCCTTGAATCAAACACATTTTTAGCCGAACTTAATCCGAACTTAATTTAATTACTCATTAAGCCTGATTAAACGTGCAAAATAACAGGTCAGGAGAAAACTGGACTTTAAGGATCTTTGTAATGGCAAGAACAGAATACGGAACTACCTGGTGGGGACAAAAGTGGCTTGAAGCTCTAAACGGAATGGACTACAGTGGCCGACTACCCAGAGGTAAAAGTTATGCCAACACGGGTAAAGTCTTGTCTTTCACTATAGATGAAAATAAAGGACTGATTAAAGCAAAAGTTGCAGGGCATTACGAACCGTTCTACCGTATCAAAATCTCATTACCTCCGATTACCGAGCAGCAGCATAAAAAACTGATAGCCGAAATCAATAAATCTCCTCTAGTTCTTGCCAAATTAACCGCCCGCCAATTAGATCCTTCCGTTCTCACTATTTGCGATAAATTACACATTAAGCTGTTCCCAAAATCTTGGCAGGATTTAGATCTGTCATGCTCTTGTCCTGATTATGCGGTTCCTTGCAAACATATTGCCGCCGTAATTTATAAAATTAGCCAGGAAATTGATGCCAACCCGTTTGTGCTTTTCAAATTACGGGGTATCGATTTAATTTCAGATTTACAAAAAAACGGGCTTTCCATTGAACGTGCAACTCATGCCGAACTGCCGACATGGAAAGAGCTAATACATACTGAAAAAACCATTCCTGACGGAATTGAGCCCGAATCGTGGGAAGTATATACACCACAGGGGCGACAAGAATGGCTACGAAATATTTCAAATCTGAGTTATACACAAATTAATTTCGATCCCGAATCCATCGTAAAAATTCTGTCTCCTGCACCTGCCGGTTATGTCCATGGAGACTTACGAGAGTTTGTCCGTAAAGTCCTTAATAAAGCTTCTAAACTTGCCTCTGAACAGATAAAAAACACTTCCGAAAGAACACCTCCCTCCTATCACGGCGAACACGCTATGCTTTGTGTTAACACCTGGGGTCAGACTATTGCTGAAGAAGGTTTGTCATGGAAAGAATTTGATCCTTACAAAGGTGGACTGGTAGATAGAAGCATAGGAGCACTCCGACATGACGGCACACAGGTTGCCCTTCATGAAATGTTCTCCGGCTATATAAATCCCGAGCGACTTGCGGACAGTTCCGAATTCATAGAGGCTCTCTATAACGCGTGGCTTATCGCTTCCAAATTAACCGTCGCTTCTGCTGTTATTCCAAGAATCTATGAACCGACAGAGGAGTGTTTTACAGTCGATTGGATACCGGCTACTTCCAATCTAGAGATTCAAAAACTAACCATTCTTCTAGGCAACCTTTTGGAAGGTATTCCCTCTTACTATGTCGATATCTTGGATCGTCCTGAATACTTCTCTCCCCAGACATTAGGAGAAATCTTTTTAGGAATGTTCATCCAAAGCTACATCAAGGCAGCCTATGAAGAGTTAATGTCGGAGCGGGAACCACTTTTAGAGCAGGACGCACTTTTTGCAGGACAATTTATCGATTGTGAAGACGATAAAACGCTGCAAGCTACTCGTCTTAGACTAACGGACTGGCTCAGTGCACTAACCATCGCCCGTGTAAATTTATTGCCCGTACTGACAGTCAAAGACCTGGAAAATCCGGGTGCTAAAGCACGCAGTGCCATAGACGCTTTTGGCAGGGCGGTTTCCATTGAATTAGGTTTTGAAATTCCGTCTGAGAAAGAGGACGACGTAGCACCATATTTTTCATTTGGCCAATTTCTACGTGATTCAGAACTTTCAGATTTGAAATTCGATGCAATGAGAGCGAGCGCAAAACTCTCCGATTATTGCCCTGAGCTATCAAAAATTTTAGAAGACGCTTCAGCACGGACCTCTTTAACGATGGAGCAGTTGACTCCATTAATGTTCAACTCATTACCGGCTCTGTCCATGTTAGGCGTCAAAGTTATATTGCCTAGCTCTCTCAAACATCTTTTGACTCCGCAAATGAGTCTTAACATGGATATTGAGCAAGATTGGGACAAAAGCACCGGTCTGATGGGATTGGCCAGTCTCTTGGATTTCAACTGGCAAATAGCCATCGGTATGAATACGTTAACAGCACAGGAATTTGCCCGCATCTCAGGGAATGCCGGTCAAATCGTTAAATTCCATAATGAATTTGTGTACGTAGACCCAAAACAAATTTCTGATATTCAGAGAAAACTGCGTAGCAAAGGGACGCCACCCAGCCGAGGAGCCCTTATACGAGGATTGTTAACGGGACAATTAGACAAAACAAATGTCCTGCTTAGTGACTCAGTTAAAAAATCTCTGGCAGAACTCTTCGAAGAAAAACGCATCGATACACCCAAGTCATTGAACGCAAACCTGCGACATTATCAGGAACGAGGATATCAATGGCTAATGCGAAATATGCAAATCGGAGTTGGTTCTATTCTTGCCGACGATATGGGGCTGGGTAAAACTATTCAGGTCTTAACTTTTCTCGATAAATTAAGAGAAAATGGGCTACTGACTAAAAAACCCGGTCTAATTGTTGTCCCAACCTCTCTATTAGCAAACTGGCAAAGGGAGGCGACTAAATTCACGCCTAAATTAAAAGTACAGCTTTACTATGGGCAATCAAGGGATTTTGATCCACAGAAGACCCATGTTGTGTTAACCACTTATGGAACATTGCGCAGAGACACTTCTCTTCAGAAACAAAAATATTCTGTTTTAATCATCGATGAAGCCCAAGCCATAAAAAATCATAAGACATCTACTTTCAAGACCGTTAAAAACATCAAAGCCGATCACTGTGTTGCCATGAGCGGAACACCGGTCGAGAACCGTCTCTTGGAATACTGGTCAATTATGGAAGCAGTCAACCCTGGACTTCTGGGTTCAGAGACAGGATTCAAGAAAGAGTTTGCGGATCCTATTGAGGTCCGACACGATCTTCCTTCAGCAGAAAGATTCAAACAATTAACTGCGCCGTTTATTCTCAGAAGACTCAAGTCTGATAAAAAAATCATCAGCGACTTACCTGACAAAATTAGTATCGATGAATTCTGCACGTTGACACCTGAGCAGGTTGCACTCTATAAGGAGACAGTCGATCGCGCGATGGACAAACTCAACGCCGGCTTGCAAGATTTTGCACGCAGAGCCTTAGTTCTTCAACTCATAACACAGTTAAAGCAGATCTGTAATGCTCCGCTTCAATACGAAAAAAATTCTCCCTATAAAGAACCTCATTATTCAGGCAAAATGGAGAGACTTTTTGAAATTCTAGACAACGTTATATCCTCAGGAAAGAAAGCTTTGATCTTTACTCAATTTAAAGAAATGGGAACTCTATTGCAGAAATGGATCGGTGAACGCTATAACAAAAAGCCCAACTTCATCCATGGTGGAGTGGGAGTTAAACGTCGCCAGGAAATCGTGGATTCATTTCAAACAGATAGAAGCGACAAACTGCTAATACTCTCGTTAAAAGCCGCCGGTACCGGCTTGAACCTTACGGCAGCTTCCGCTGTCATCCATTATGATTTATGGTGGAATCCTGCAGTTGAGGCTCAAGCCACTGACCGTGCCTATCGAATTGGTCAAAAAGATAATGTCACTGTCTACAGACTGATTTCTGCAGACACGTTTGAGGAAAAAATTAATGCGTTAATTGAGTCTAAGAAAGCTTTAGCAGAAATGACTGTTGCAACAGGCGAACACTGGTTAACGGATTTAACAGACAAACAACTCAACGAGATTTTTACTATTAACAAAAAATTGACCGAAGCTGATTAAGAATGTTAATAAAGAATAAGAGGCCCGGGGCCTCTTATTCTTTCTAATTTTGTTGCTTAAGGCTTATTACCGAATAGATCCTTATTGACGGCTGTTGCTACTGTACCGTCCGAGAAAACATTGAGCGTTGTTTCGATCATATCGACAACCGCATAGAACGGAAGAATAACACCCATCAGAAGGATTGGAACATCCATACTGGCCAACAAACTGGCAGAAAGGAAGAAGCATCCCATTGGAACTCCGGCATTACCGATAGCTGCGACAGTTGCAATAAATATCCAGAGGAGCATAGTCGTTCCCGTAATTGGGATTCCGGCATTCTGCATCAGATAAATTACTGTGATGAAAATAAAAGCTGCACAACCGTTCATGTTGATTGTTGTACAAATCGGCAATACGAATCTGGAAACTTCCGGATGAATTTTCAGATTGTTTTCTGCGCTTGCCATAGTGACAGGTAGCGTGCCCGCAGAAGACTTGGAAAAGAATGCAACCGCTAAGGCCGGGAACATTCCTTTAACCACCTTGATAGGATTAATTCCCTTGACCAACAGGAAAGCCGGTAAAACGATAAACATCTGAATAAGGTTGGCGCATATAACAACCAGGAAATAGGTTGCTAAGCCTCCGAGTTGAATTCCACTGGATAACTCTTGGGCTAAAGATGCAATAAAACCAAAAATACCCAACGGCAGAATTACAATCAGCCACTTGACCATAATAAATAAGATCTGTTGGCAGGCTGTAAAGAAGTTTGTAATAACGTCTTTTGGTTTTGTATGTGGAGGTAACTTTGAAATAGCGATACCCACTGCAACTGACACTAGTAATACCGATAGAACATTAGCTGTCTGAAACGGAGTTATAAAGTTATCAGGAATGACTGACTGTACGTAATCAAAGTAAGAACGTTTTGCAATATTTCCTACATCAGCAACACCCTCTTGAGGAAGTGCTACATTGGCCGGAGAAAAAATAAGATACAACACAGCGGCCAATCCTGCAGCCAATAAGGTCGTCAAAAGGGTATAAAAAATTGTGTGTTTAAAAATTCTTCCCGACTCTTCCGAATCTGAAATTGACGCTAGTGTTGAAATAATTGAAACCGCAATAATCGGAATACTAATAAATTTAAATAACTTGACAAAAACGGTACTCAAGAAATGAGCCACATTATTGAGAAACTCGCCTCCCCAGACACCTACCCATATTCCAAATGCAATTGCAACAAAGTAAGCTATCAAAGTGGCGATACCGGCTCCATTCAGTTGGGGCCGCATTAGATTAGGTGTTTGATTGTCGGCGGACATTTTCGTCTCTTCTCCCGCAAATGTTAGTTAATGTTTCAGTCCATTATGAAAGAATCATTAGCTATATAAAAGTTTTTGGATAGTTTTTTATCAAAATAGCCTCGATTTAGGGTTGTAAGCTGACACCGCACCAAACCACTGTACACTTCCAGTATGTTTTTGATTGTTTGATTCTGTAGGCCAGAACAGAATTGAAAACAATGAACCTTGAGAAAATATTTAACCGAGAAGTGTTTCAACTTTCTATACGTTGTAATGAAAATCCTCTCAAGTACAGATATAAGAAATGTTGTTAATTAGTGCATTCATGTAATGAAATACATAACTGGACTACACGCTCTAAACCTGGATTGCTCATTGAATACCTGTGGTGACTGGCATACGTCCGGTATTCAGTGGGAAAGCCCCTTTATAAAAGAGAGCATAAATAGTACATTCGGCAATTATGGAATTGAGGACAATTGCAGAGTTCCGCAACATCCAGGTTCTCATAAAGTCGCCAACCATATTCGGTACTTCTGGATCTATTGGAGGATGGCAATTTCGGTTATGCACAAGGAATGTATTTGTACCGATGAATACAACTCAGAAATATTTGAAAAAATTCTTCTATTAAAGAGTCACGAGAATGGGAAAACGGTAAATTCTTTTATGGGTAAAGAATACGGCCGTAAATGGCTAGATTTCATTAAATATCATGGATAATTGGCAAGAGGATCACGGAAAGATAATTACTAATTTTCTTTCTTTACTGAACAAAACCACAGTTCAATTTGTTTTAAAGGGAAGCACCGCTCTTTCTTGTTGTTACGGGTTAGATCGCTTTTCTGAAGATATAGATCTAGATGGAAAAAACAAGACATTAAAGAGATTATTAAAAGATTCTGTACAAGACATGGTTTCACAATGAGAGTCGCAAAAGATACGACGACGGTTAAGAGGTGTTTAATTGACTATGGCGGCATTAAACCACTAAAAATTGAGGTTTCATACAGAAGAAAAGAAATACCGGATGAGGAAATCACTGTCATTAACACCATCCGCGTTTATAAAACAGACACTTTAGCGTCCATGAAATCATATGCCTATCAAGGAAGAGACAAGTTAAGAGCTTTATATGACTTGGCGTTTATCTGCGATCACTTTTATGACCAGCTGTCATTAACTACAAAATTCGGAATTCAAACAGCGTTGTCGTACAAAGGTTTGGAACAATTGGATTACTTATTAGCAACTCAAAATGATCCCCTGATACATGGACCAACGCTCACAGACAAATTTCTCAAGATGTATGAAAAAATGGGATTGCTCTCTGATTAGCTCATTCGTGATGTAAATTATTCTCTAGAAGGTTTGGAAGCTGAGGCAATCATTTATATCACCTCAGCTCATTTGTTCATTAGTCAGTAAATCAGAACCTATTCAACTCGTTCACCATGTAAACTCAGGTCTAACCCCATACGTTCCTCTTCCGGCGAAACTCTGATTCCAATCAGTTTATCAACAAGTTTCAACAGAATGTAGGTCACGATGCCTGCGTAAACAAAAGTTGCCACAACGCTTTCAAACTGGATCCATACCTGTTCCCACATCGGCTTCATTGCGGTACCGGTAATGGCTTCTGTCGCAAAAAATCCTGTCAGAATGGCACCCACAATACCGCCAACTCCGTGTACACCAAACGCATCGAGAGAATCATCGTAACCAAATATATGCTTCAGTCTTGTGGCACCAAAGTAGCAGATCAACCCTCCGCACAGACCGATGAATACGGCCGGACCTGGCTCCACAAATCCTGAAGCAGGAGTAATGGCTACGAGACCGGCAATTGCTCCGGAAATCGCACCTAATACGGTAAACCGCTTATTTTCAACGTATTCACACAGCATCCAGGCTAAGGCAGCTGCGCCGGCTGCTAACTGTGATACAACAATAGCCATCACTGCCCGGCCATTCGCTGCGAGACCTGAACCGCCATTAAATCCGAACCAGCCTATCCACAGAAAGCATGCTCCGACCAATGCAATTATTAGATTATGCGGAGCCATTGACTCTCTACCGTATCCAATGCGTTTCCCTAAAACAATACAGGCGACCAAACCGGCAACCCCTGCGTTAATATGCACCACAGTTCCTCCCGCATAATCCAATGCGCCGGCAACAAAAAGCCAACCATCTGAACCCCAAACCCAGTGACAAATCGGAACGTAGCAAAATAGTGACCAAAGCACCATAAAGAGAAATAGAGCCGAGAATTTCATTCGTTCAGCAAAAGCACCGCACATCAAAGCCGGTGTCAGGATGGCAAATGTCATCTGAAACATCATAAAGAGCATTTCCGGAATAGTGCCGGACATGGAGTTGATACCGATACCCCTCAAAAACGCTTTATCGAAGCTGCCAATAAAAAAGTTTCCTTCGGTAAACGCTAACGAATATCCGCAAACCCACCAAACTATCGTGATGGAACAGCAAATAGCAAAGCTTTGCATAGCAACCGACAGAACATTCTTTTTTCTGACCATGCCGGCATAAAACAGAGCGATTCCGGGTATCGTCATAAACAAAACCAACGTAGTTGCCGTCAGCATCCACGAAACGTCTGCAGCATTAATTACTGTTTCCTCGGCCATAGTCGGTATTCCCCAAAAAATCAGACTACAGCTGAAAATAATTTTCCGCAAAATCGCAGAATTCAGACAAGATAAAAAGTTGCTCATAATGCGGCCTCCCCCGTTTCACTGGTACGAATTCGAATGACCTCATCAAGAGGTAAAACAAAGATTTTTCCGTCGCCTATTTTTCCTGTGTAAGACGATTTACTGATTGCTTCAATAGCAAGATCCAGACAAGAATCAGGAACCGCAATCTTGATTTCAATCTTGGGTAAAAAATCAACCACATACTCTGCACCACGATAAAGTTCCGTATGCCCTTTCTGGCGCCCAAAGCCCTTAACTTCAGAGACTGTCATACCGGAGACCCCAATTTCCGTTAGAGCTTCCCGCACTTCATCCAATTTGAATGGCTTAATAACCCCAATAATCAACTTCATACCTTTCTCCTGTTTTGTAATTGAGTTCTTTCTCAAGTAGATGCATAAAACATGCCAATAAAGTAAAAAAATCTTTACAAAGACTCTTTTTCTTCTATCTCAATGTATTTAAAGGCTTTTAAGCAATTGAAAAAAGATAACTAAGGTAATAACGGTTTGTTTAAGAAACATTGACTGCTCTTTTTCTGTGCACAGGTAATTACACCTAAAAATCATCCGGTTATTTAATGCCTCATTTGTAATGTTTTTTCTATAACGACTCAGAAGAAAGTTTGAGTGTGCTTCGCCGAAACTACTAAAATACGTTAAGAATAAACCTCAACCTCGGAGAAACTAATGTACGACTTACTCCTTAAAAATGCTTGGGTCGTTGACCCGTTAAATAGTGTCAACGGCATTGCAGATGTTGCCATTCAGGATGGAAAAATTGCCAAAGTTCAACGCGATATCAGCGGGACTGCGAAAGAAACAATTGATTTCACAGGAATGACTTTGCAGCCCGGTATCATTGACAGTCACGTTCACCTCGGAACAATGTGGGGTTCTCCTTTTGGTCCTCGTATGCTCGCCATGAACGGTGTAACAACCTGCCTGGATATGGCCGGTCCGTTAAATGATATTCTTGACAACGTACCTCAATACGGTGTTGGCATCAACATGGCAATCCTGCAGTTTGCCTCCCCTCCCTTTACCTTCAAGAATTCAAATCCGACCCAGCAGGAAATGATCGACCTTATCGATAAATCCTTGGAAGATGGTGCGCTTGGTGTAAAACTTCTCGGCGGTCACTATCCTCTGGAACCTGAAGTCTCATCATTGCTGATTAAGACAGCTCTTGAAAGGCGTGCTTATGTTGCCTGGCATGCAGGAACTACGAAAAATGGCTCCAATATCAATGGCATGATCGAAGCCGTTAAAATGGCTGACGGTTATCCGCTTCATCTCGCACACATTAATGCATACTGCCGTGGCGCTATTCATGAAGCAATGGAAGAAACTGCAATCGCCATCGATTTGCTCAAAGCCAATCCCAATATCTTCTGCGAAAGTTACATTTCTCCAAAGAACGGAACACGCTTGACCTGCAATCCCGATGGAACCATACAGTCTAAAGTCACCGGAAACTGCTTGCGCGCATTCGGTTTTTCAGAAGATGCTGAAGGTGTACGCAAGGCTTTACTGGCTGGCAAAGCATTTGCTGTATACGATGCCGGCGGATACTCCGATCTTATGACCGGTGAAGATGCACTCAAGATGTGGGAAGAAGCAAATACTGATGTCGGCGGCAGTTTCAACATTAATCCTCCGCTTCCAAGAATTGCACTGGCTCAGGCTAAAAGAGATGACGGCGCATTTGTCGTTGATGCCATCTCTACTGACGGCGGTTGTATCCCACGTAACGTCATTCTCTCTCAAGGTCTGTCTTTAGTAAAACTCGACATCCTTACTCTGAGCGAGTTCGCCCAAAAGACCTCACTGAATCCTGCCCGGATGTTAAGACTCAAAGACAAGGGACACCTTTCAGAAGGTGCTGATGCCGATATCACTGTCTACAACCTCGATACACAAAAACCGGTCGCTTCTTTCATCGATGGTAAGAAGATTCTCTTTAACGGTGAGCTGGTCTCCAAAGGTGCCACAGTTATTTGTACCAAACACGGTAAAGATGCAATTGAAAACCGCGGCATGAAAGCGATTGTTGTCGATCCAGGTAAACAGATTGAAAGAATCTCTGCTCTTTAATTTTTTCTTGCTATTGTTTGATTTGGAAGGACCTTCGTCCTTCCTTTTTTAATGAGTCAATGTGCACAAAGTAGTTCGGAATCAACGCAAACTGCTCGTTAACTCGTATAAACTTTCGGATCGTGTTTAAGGCAAGGGAAAATGCGTTTCAGAAGATTAGTTAGTGTTGTTGGGCTAACAGCCATGGTAATGTTTGGCTGTTCGCTGCCTGCTGTCTCTACAGCTGCTCCCGCAGCCAACCAGGACGCAAGAGTAGTGTTTGACCCTCCGAAGCCTCAAAAATTTTCGGAAGATGTACTCCCGGAGCTTGAGCTTTCAGGAAGCTTATTGTTCCAGATTTTGGCTAGTGAAATTGCTCTTCAAAGAGGAGAGCTCGGAGCCGCCTTTACAACTTACATGAAAGTGGCCGAGGAGACCGGAGATCCTCGTCTGGCTGAAAGGGCGTTTGAAATCGCACAATTGGCTCAGGCTCCGAAAGAACTGCTCAAGGCTGTCTTGCTCTGGAACAAACTCGCACCCGGCAATAAAAAAGCCCAGGAAATGCTCATTCGTTTAGGAATTCACTTTGAGCAATACAATAGAGTCCTTCCAACAGTTATCTCTTATCTTTCACAGGTCCCTAAACCCGGTGAAGAAATCTCACGTATTCAAAGCCAGCTCCTGGTCGGTAAAGACCGTAAAAAAGCATTGTCATTCTTCAAAAGAGCGACTGCCAAGTACAAGAATCTAGTAGAAACAAAGTTGGGTCTTGCACGCCTGGAAAGTCTTGCAGGTAACCGCAAGACGGCGGAAAGCCTTGCTAAGGCGGCCTACAAGCAGAGTCCGAATTCTGAAACGGTTATGGCCCTGGCCACGGTTCTTTTGAGAAGCAAATCCGCTACAGCACAAAAAGAGGCACGCCAGGTTCTTGCACAATACCTTTCGAGGAATCTGAAAGATACAAAAGTACGAGATTCCTATGCTCAGTTGTTGCTGTTAGCCAATGATTACGATCAGTTCTTATCATTGGTAAAGAAATACCCCCAGGATCATGCATTTGAACTAAGTGCGGCTGTTTCCCTTCTACAAAATGGTAAGGAAGAAGATGGCAAAGCTATCCTGTTAAAGCTCTCAAAGCTGCAACAGGATAAAAATGATCAAAGCGTACCTCAGAAAGCTTTGCTTCTGTTAAGTGAGCTGGAACTTGAACAGAAGAACTACAAGCAGGCGTTGGACTATACCGGCATGGTAACCGGTTTAATGCGTCCTGCAGCCCTGATCCAAAAAGCCAATATTTACTCAAAACAAGGCAACTACGAACAGGCCCTAACAACTCTGAAGGCGGTTGACTCAACAGACAATCCTGCAATTGCCGAAGAAGTGGCGATTGTAGAAGCCAGGTTAATAACCGAGATTAAAGACGATAAAGCGGCTTTGGCTCATCTTGAGAGTTTCTTAAAAAAACAACCGGAAGCTAAAAATGCTCATTATGAAGCCGGTATGTTGGCAGAACGGCTTGACGATATCAAAAAAACGGAAAGTCACTTAAGAGAAGCGATAAAAATCGATCCGGGTTTTGCCAATGCATTCAACTCGTTGGGATACACACTTCTGGAGAGAACGAACCGCTTGAAAGAAGCTGAAGAATTTATCAAGGCGGCCTACCGGTTAGAACCCCAGAATCCGTATATTTTGGATTCCATGGGTTGGCTATACTACAAGCAGAAGAAGTATGCTGAAGCTATTAATTACTTGAATGACGCTCTTCTTCAGCTCGAAAGTGAAGATATCATGCTTCATCTGGCAGAGGTCTACTGGATCTCCAATCAGCATGATGAAGCGCGCCTTACTCTAAAAAGAGCAAAGGAATTGTGGCCCGACTCTGAGGATATCGATGCTCTGGTTAAAACTCTCGGTATTAAATGAAACTAAAATTTTTACGACTCTTTTTCGTTATTCCTTTTTTTTGTTTTCTGGTTGCTTGTTCGACTCCAAAAGTTGAACAAATGGCCGGCCAGAATTCTTGGCAGGGGAAATTCTCTTTATTAACCAAAAAAGACGGTTATACCGACCGGAACACCGGCACTTTTCTTCTGACTGATACCGGCAACCAAACTGAACTGCTTTTAAAAGGCCCTCTGGGAGCAACGGCTGCATCTCTGACGGAAAATGCGGGAGGAGCGGTTCTTCTTATTCCCGGAGAAGATCCCCTTCGAGGGAAAAACAGTGAAGAAATCATTGCCAGAATCATAGGTGCACCACTTAATCTGCAGGATTTAATCAGCGGACTGACCGTCAATAATTTCTCCAAGGATGTTTTAAAAGAATTGGAAAGGACCGGATGGTCAGTAGCCGCACAAAAAGAAAAAGACAAAATCACCAGAATTACAGTCTCAAGAAAAGAAACCTCTAGGTTGCCTGCAGTGACTCTCATATTTCTTATTCGATAGAATGAGACATTAGAAAAAGTCTTTTTGGTTACAAAATTATTCATGCTCAAAAATTATCTGGATCTTCCCGCTCCTGCAAAAGTTAATCTGTTTCTGCATATCGTTGGAAGACGCCCTGACGGCTACCACCTTTTGCAGTCGGTATTCCAGCTTATCGACTTGTGTGATTATCTTTCTTTTGAAGAAACTGACAACGGAAAAATAGAGAGATGCGGAGACATCGACTGGCCGAAGGAAACAGACCTCTGTTATAAAGCGGCTCTCTTACTGCAACAAAGCTGCCCGCAAAAGGGTGTCCGTATTACCGTAAAGAAAAATATTCCTCATGGTGCGGGGCTTGGCGGAGGTTCCTCAGATGCGGCTACTACTCTGATTGCATTAAACCGGATGTGGGAGCTGGATCTGCCGAGAACAAAATTAATGAAAATCGGAGAAAAGCTTGGAGCCGATGTTCCTTTTTTTATATTCGGACAGACTGCTTTTGTGGAGGGAATCGGTGAAATCATGCAGGAAATAGACGTTCCTGATCTCCAGTTCCTAATGATTTTTCCGGGAATTTCGATCCCAACTTTAGAACTATTTAAAAATCCCCAGTTGACACGAAATTCAAAAATGTGCAGAATATCGCACCTTAGAGAATTCATGAAGAATTTTGATCAATCGCCATGGGGGCGAAACGACATGCAAAAAGTCGCTCGAACCCTGTATGCTCCGGTTGACGAAGCTTTGAGAATGCTCGCTCCGTACGGGAGTCCGCGGATGACAGGATCAGGTTCTGTTGTTTATGCGGCGGGGAAGAATATCGGTGAAAAATCGGTTAAAATAACGCTTCCTAATAACTGGCGACAGTGGACTGTCGACGGTTTGAAAAAACATCCGTTATGGAGTTGGACTCAGTAAGGGTCCGATGAAAATCTGGATACAGCAGGGGAGTAGCCAAGTTGGTCAAGGCACCGGGTTTTGATCCCGGCATGCGTGGGTTCGAGTCCTTCCTCCCCTGCCATTTTTTTCAGGCCGGCATCAGTTCCGGTCTTTAATTTATCGAGCATACAGTCATGGTCCAAATGGTCCCCGAAAACCTGATGATTTTTTCAGGCAATGCCAATAGAAAGCTTGCAGAAGCAGTAGGCGCACATTTACACATCCCTCTTGGAAGAGCAAATGTTTCCCGTTTTTCTGACGGAGAAGTCCAAGTTGAGTTATTAGAAAACGTCCGCGGCAAGGACGTTTTTATCGTCCAACCGACTTGCAAGCCTACCAATGATAACCTGATGGAACTCGTTATCATGGTTGACGCTCTGCGCAGGGCATCTGCCGCCAGAATTACAGCAGTTATTCCTTACTACGGTTATGCACGCCAGGACAGACGTCCCCGTTCTACCCGTGTTGCAATCAGCGCCAAAGTTGTTGCCAATATGCTCCAGGCTGCCGGCATTGACCGAGTCCTGACGATGGACTTGCACGCTGATCAAATCCAAGGTTTCTTCGATGTTCCGGTCGACAATATTTATGCCAGCCCAATCCTTCTCGGAGACCTCTGGACAAAAAACTACAATGATCTCGTTGTCGTTTCACCGGACGTCGGTGGTGTTGTCCGCGCCCGTGCAGTGGCAAAGAGAATGGAAACAGACTTGGCTATCATCGACAAACGTCGTCCGAGAGCCAATGTGTCCGAAGTTATGAATATCATCGGTGAAATTGAAAACCGCACCTGCGTTATCGTTGACGATATCGTTGATACAGCCGGTACGTTATGTCATGCCGCCGATGCTTTGAAGGAAAGAGGAGCCAAACGGGTGTTAGCCTATGCAACCCATCCGGTTTTCTCTGGGAATGCTGTAGAAAAAATTACAAAATCAGCACTTGATGAAGTTGTAGTTACTGATACAATTCCACTCCGCGAAGATGCGTTGAACTGCTCTAAAATTAGACAGTTATCCTGCTCTTCATTAATAGGCGAAACAATTTCGCGCATTGCTTGCGAATCATCGGTAAGCAGCTTGTTTGCCGAATAATAAGCATTAATTTTTTACCCTGCTACTGGCTGGTCGCGGTCAGTAGTTTTGTTTTGGAGTTTTTTTAAATGAAATTTACTGCATCTACACGTAAAGACCAAGGTACGGGTGCGAGCCGCCGCCTTCGTCGTGCCGACAAACTTCCCGGAATCGTATACGGCGGAAAAGTGCCGGCAACTCCTATCGAGCTCGATCACAATGAAATTTTCCACGCTCTTCGCAAGGAAAAATTCCATGCATCTATTCTCGATATGGAATTAGATGGTAAAGACGAAAAAGTATTGCTTCGTGCTTTCCAGATGCATCCTTACAAACCGCAAGTATTGCACATCGACTTCCAGCGTATTGCTGCTGATGAACCGATTCATATGCATGTACCTCTTCACTTCGTTGGCGAAGAGAAGTCTCCTGCAGTTACAATTGATAAGGCTAACGTTAACCACGCTATCACCGATATCGAAGTTTCCTGCTTGCCGGCTCAATTGCCTGAGTTCATCGTTGTTGATCTGTCCGGTTTGACAGTTCAGGAACCTGTTCACGTTTCTGACTTGAAGTTGCCGGAAGGTGTTACAGCAGTTCTGAAGCCGGAAGAAGATCCGACTGTTGCCTCCGCTGTTGTTCTCTCTGAAGAAACAGAAAGCGAAGAACCGACAGTTGCTCCTGACGCAGTTCCTGCTACAGCAGAAAAATCTGAGTCTGCCCAGTAATTAAAATCTGCTCAAAAAGGCCCCGCTTCCTCACGGTTGCGGGGTTTTTCTGTTCATAATGCTCAGACTATTGACAGTCGCGCCTTAGAGCGTGACATTGGAGATCTATAAATGTCTGAAAATCTTTTTGAGAAATTAGGGCTCGACGAAAAGCTTGCTAATTCTCTTTCTAGACTTGGTTTTGAAGAACCTACTCCGATTCAGGAAAAAGCCATCCCGGCTCTTCTTGAAGGAAGAGATGTCCTCGGACAAGCCGCTACAGGTACCGGAAAGACAGCTGCTTTTTCATTACCGTTAATTCAAAGATATTGTTTAAATACAGAGCCGAAGTCACCTAAAGTTCTGATTCTTACACCAACGAGAGAACTTTGTATTCAGGTTTCTGAAGCTATTCTCAGTTACAGCCGCGACTCAGGTGTTTATGTCACACCTATTTACGGCGGTCAGGACTATAGTCGCCAGATCAAGGCATTAAACCGGGGTGTTCATATTGTTGTCGCCACACCGGGCCGTGCTCTCGATCACATTAGACGGGGCACTTTACAGCTTGATAAGATTGAAGCAGTTGTCTTAGATGAAGCCGACGAAATGCTCGACATGGGATTTGCTGAAGACTTGGATGCAATTCTCAGCTCGTTGCCAGAAACACGTCAAACAGCCCTCTTCTCTGCAACGCTGCCGGCCAGAATTACTAAGATGGCTGAAAATCAGCTGGAGGATCCCTACAGGATTTTAATTCCGAAGGAAAAGCTTCCGGAAGGTGAACAACCTAAAGTCAGACAGTCCGCCTATATCGTTGGTAGAAATTACAGAGTCGCTGCACTGGGCAGAATTCTTGATATTGAAAGTCCTAAACTGGCAATTGTTTTTGCAAGAACCAGAAATGAAGTTGACGAATTAGCCGAAAGCCTCAGAGGCCGTGGCTACAGCGTTGAACCTTTACACGGTGGTCTTGATCAGGCTCAAAGAGACCGTGTTATGAAACGTGCCCGTGCCGAGCAGGTTGATGTTATTGTTGCAACTGACGTTGCCGCCCGAGGCATCGATATTGAGCATCTTACCCACGTCATCAATTATGGTATTCCGGCTACAACCGAAACTTATATTCACCGTATCGGACGTACTGGACGTGCGGGCCGTGAGGGAACGGCAATCACAATTCTCGAACCGAGAGAAAGCCGTTTGCTGAAAAATATTGAACGAGCCACAAAACAGAAGATCCAGATTCTCTCTGTTCCGACCGCTACAGACGTTCATGCCAAGAGACTGGATTTAACCCGAGCTTCCATTCATGAAATCCTGGTTAACGAAAACGAACTCGGAAGATATCGTTCCATCGTTGAAACTTTGAGCAACGATTTTGACGTCCTTGACGTTGCAGCCGCAGCTGTAAAACTCGCCAATGAAAACAACTGGAAGGATTCTTATGACGTTGAGATTCCGAGCCAGATTGGAATCAAGGAAGAGTCAAGAAAGCCTCGTAAATCAGCTTCTTCTAAGACACGTCGTACTTCCGAAGGAATGATTCGTTTGTTTATCGGAACCGGCAGAGACTCCGGCATTCGTCCTCAGGACTTGGTCGGCGCAATCGCCAATGAAGCCGGCGTTTCCTCTAAACTTATCGGTTCAATTGATATTGCCGACCGTTACTCTTTAGTTGAAGTTGACGAAGAAATTGCCCAAAACGTTATTTTTGCTTTGAGAAATGCTTACATCAAGGGAAAACAGTGCGTTGTAAGGTATGATCGTCCGCCTGAAGGGAACAACTTCCTTGAAGGAAAAGAACCGAGCTTTTCTAAGAGAGGTAAGAAATCTCCTTCACGTGATAAGAAAAAGAGTAAATCGTCAAAGAGTAAATAATGAGTAAGGAAGTAATGCCTCCGGTGAAATTAATCGTCGGACTTGGAAATATCGGTCAAGCTTATGTTGACACCAGACATAATGTCGGTTTCATGTTTACCGATGAAGTTCTAATCAAATTCGGGGGCTTCTTCCATGACAATAAACGTTATTTCGGACAGACTGCAACCACCAGGATTGCAGGTCGTGACGTAATGGTGCTACAGCCATCAACTTTGATGAATCTGTCTGGGAAAGCGGTTTCTGCCTTAGCTACTTTTTATAAATACAAACCGGAAGAAATTCTTGTCGTTCATGATGAGCTTGATCTTCCGCCCGGCGTTGTTAAATACAAAATTGGCGGCGGTTGTGCCGGCCATAATGGTTTAAAAAGTATCGCATCCCTGTTGGGAAGTCAAAATTTCCAGCGTCTTCGTCTTGGAATCGGCCATCCTAGAGATAAGCAGCTTCAGACTCCGGTCGCTGATTATGTATTAAGCCGTCCTAGCCGCGATGACAGGATCTTAATCTCACAGGCCATTGCCAAGGGAATTGAATATCTACCTTTAATAATTGAGGGTGACACTCAGAAAGCTCTTCAAGATATCAATACATGAGAAGACTTAAAATTGCAGTAAGTGCTTGCTTACTTGGTGATAACGTCCGTTATGACGGACAATCAAAGCAATGTGAGCAGGTTGTAAATTTATGCTCTCTAGATGATATTGAAGTTTTGAAAATCTGCCCTGAAATGTCAGGCGGCCTTCCTTGCCCGAGAGAACCTTCAGAAATTGAAAAGAAAACTTTCAGGATTTATTCTTCTTCGGGAAAAGATGTAACCAATCAGTTCAATACAGGCGCTCAGCGCACCTTAAAATATTGTCTTAACAACAAAGTTACTTTTGCTGTTTTAAAATCCAACAGTCCCTCGTGTGGAAAAAATCACGTTTATGACGGAAGTTTTTCAGGAACGTTAGTTGAAGGTTCCGGAGTAACAGCCAAACTTTTGCAAGAAAACGGAATACAAGTTTTTGATGAAACGGAAGTAGAGGAACTTCTAAAAATATTAAGTAAAGAATAGGAAATAAAATGGGTTTGAAATGTGGAATTGTAGGTTTACCAAACGTCGGTAAATCTACTCTTTTTAATGCGTTAACGAAAGCCGGGATTGCCGCAGAAAACTACCCCTTCTGCACTATTGAACCAAATGTAGGTATTGTTGAAGTTCCTGACCCCCGGTTAGCTAAATTAGCTGAAGTCGTTCATCCCCAAAAAATTATTCCGGCCACTGTTGAATTTGTTGATATTGCAGGATTGGTTGCCGGAGCCAGTCAAGGCGAAGGCCTGGGAAACAAGTTCCTGGCCAACATCCGTGAATGTGATGCGATTGCCCATATCGTCAGATGCTTCGAAGATCCGAACATCACGCACGTTGCCAATCATGTAAATCCGTTAGAAGATATTGAAGTTATCAATACTGAATTGGCTCTTGCTGATTTAGCAACTGTTGAAAAACAATTGGCCAAGTATTCCAAACAAGCTCGTTCAGGCGGTGACAAAGAAGCATTGAAACTGGTTAAAGTCTTAGAAAAATTACAACCGGCTTTGAATGAAAATATGCCGGCAAGAAGCGTTGATCTCTCTGACGACGAAAAGGAAACCATTAAAGGCTTATTCCTTTTGACAATGAAACCGACCATGTATGTTGCTAATGTCGAAGAAGGTGGTTTTGATAACAATCCATTATTGGAACAGGTCAAAGAACATGCTGCAAAAGAAAACTCCATTGTCGTTGCAGTCTGTGCAAAAGTTGAAGCTGAAATCTCTGATCTTCCGTTAGAAGATAAGCTTATTTTCTTAGAAGATTTAGGAATGGAAGAGCCGGGATTGGATAGAGTCATTAGAGCGGCTTATCAATTATTAGGTTTGCAGACTTATTTCACTGCCGGAGAAAAAGAAGTCCGGGCCTGGACAATTCACATCGGCGATCTTGCTCCACAAGCTGCCGGTGTCATCCACACTGATTTTGAAAGAGGTTTCATCAGAGCTCAAACAATCAGCTATGATGATTACATCAAGTTTAAAGGCGAAAACGGAGCCAAAGAAGCTGGAAAATTAAGAGTTGAAGGAAAGGATTACGTTGTCCAGGACGGAGACGTAATGAACTTCTTATTTAATGTGTAAAGGATAATATGGCGCTAACAAGCACCAAACAGAAAAAAGAAATTGGCGAACGTCTGAAGTTTGAGAGGGAGCGTCTTGGCTACTCTGAACTTCAGATAGCTCAACTTCTCGGAATCCCTCTTGAAACCTATCAGCGGTTTGAAGCGGGAGAAGCTGATCCCGGCATTTTCAGAATGCCCAGACTCTTTGCTATCGGCTTTGACATTCTTTTTATTATTGCCGATGAACGTCATATTCCCGGGGTGGAAGAGGACGTTTTGCTAAAGAAATTCAGAACCCTTTCTTTGAGAGGAAAAGCCTCTGTTTTCAACACGATTGATGCATTAGAAAGACTCGGTCCGAACATCAAACGTAAAATTAGAAACGCCACGAGAAACAGTGACAATTCTTAAGATTCCTCTCTAAGCGATTTGGCTACTTAACTGTGATTCCGACATAAAAGTCTTCTATCAGGAGCAAATCAAAATGACTAAATCTCCGGCGGATATCTCTAGAATGAATTTAGAACATTTGAAGACTTTTCATGTTGTAGCCAGTCTCGGCAGTTTTACCGAAGCAGCCAAAGTTTTATTCCTTTCGCAGCCGGCGGTTTCCCAGCAAATCCAAGGTCTGGAATACGCTCTAAAAAATCCTCTGTTTGATCGTGGAAGAAGACAAATTAAACTGACTGCCAGAGGAAAAATATTATTTAGTCATACCCAAAGACTTTTTGGAATTTTTAAAGAGATAGAAAACGTATTTAACGATCTTAACCATCTTCAGACCGGTGAGATTACGTTAGCCGCCAGTGCGGTAATGGGAAATTATTTTCTTCCCACAATCATTTCTGAATTCTCTAAAACTTATCCTCTCGTTTCAATTCGCCTGGAAATGGGAGATTCCTCGTACGTTACAGGCCTCGTGGAAAAAGGTTCAGCTGATTTGGTTTTAAGCAGGCACATTGAAAACCTAAAAAGTTGCAGACAAGAGTTATTTTCTAAAGAGCCATATGTCTGTGTATGCTCACCTTCGTCCCCGTTTGCCACTACGAGCAAATCTATCAGTCCCGAAGAATTTGCAAAAAACTACCTCGTATTACGACAACGGGGAAGCCGAATGAGATCTAAACTTGAGGAATGGTTTAAACAAGTAGGAGCCTTTGAGGCCTTATCGGCACCATTAATTGAGGTCAATAGTCTAGAAAGCTCCAAACAATTAATACAGAAGGGATTGGGTCTAGCCGCTTTTCCACGTATCGCTGTTAAAGAAGAGCTGAAACAGGAAAAACTTATTGAGGTTCACGTTAGAGAATTTTCAGTGACCGCGGATTATTATCTTGGAACTAATCCTAATCAAGACCTATCTCCTGCTGCTTTTAAATTTATATCCTTATTGAAGACGAACAAAAGTTGTAATTTGGCTGAAGCATAAGTACAGCTTATGAGTTCTATAGGATTTAATAATTTTTCTTTTCTTTCCCAAAAGCTCACAATTTCTCTCAATGAATAAATAGTGATCCAAAAAATTCTTAAGGAGTAAATCGTGTCCAAAGAAATTGAAAGAAAATTTTTAGTTATCGGTGACGATTGGCGCAAAGGTGCGGTCGGTACTTTATATCGTCAAGGATATCTAAACAGTGCTAAAGAAAGAACTGTTCGTATCCGCACAATTGATGACAAGGCATTCATGACTGTCAAAGGTTTGACTATCGGCTGTACACGCATTGAATTTGAATACGAAATTCCCCACGCCGACTGCGTCAAGATGTTAGATGAGTTAGCCGAAAAACCAATTATTGAAAAAACACGTTATAAAATTTCGGCCGGTAACGGCCTAACTTGGGAAATTGACGAATTTCATGGCGTCAATGAAGGTTTAGTCGTTGCTGAAATAGAACTGCCTTCTGAAGATACTGACTTCCAAAAACCAAACTGGATTGGAGAGGAAGTTTCTTCAGATCCTCGTTATTTCAATTCCAATTTAGTAACCAACCCGTTTACTACTTGGAATAAATAGGAGGAGAACATGGCAAATCCATACGACAAAAACCAGGCAATCAGCGCCAAAGAAGCTTCCAAAATCGTGCCACGCGCTGAATTCAGAGTATTCGGAAAAGACATCATCAAATCTGTTCAGGAACATATGTGGCAGTGTAAAGCGACTCTTTTCGCAGCTCGCGTAATGCCGGCAGAAACTTATTTTCTTTCCCGCAATACCAACGATGCCAACGTGAAAGTCCGAGATGGTTTACTTGATATCAAGACAAAAGTCGGCGAAACACCGGAAGGTTATGAAATTTTCCAACCAAGAGGAAAATTCCAATTTCCGGTCAAGAAAGAAGAGCTCGAAGAAATCTTATCTCATTTAAAAGTTTCCATGAAACTGGATGAAGACTCTTATTCTTTGGAAGAGTTCATCGAAATGGCTAGAAAGACTAATGAGCTTTCTGTCGTTCAAGTCGAAAAGAAACGGTTCGGCTTTTCAGTCAACGGCGTAATTTGTGAGTATGCAAAGGTCTGGTTTAACGGTGCCATGGTCGAAACAGCCTGTTGTGAAAGTGAAAATTACGAAAATATGAAAGCCGCGACAACAGCACTTGGTATCTCAGAATTGCCTAATACAAACTATCTCAAGGCCGCGAAAAAAGTGCTTGGGATGTTATAGGCATTCCTAGCTCTGTTGGATTACAAAAGGATGGCGGTTAAAGACCGCCATAAAGATTATGACAACAAATGCAACCCAGCAAAAATTTGATCCTCTCGATCTAAATTCCTACTCTTTAAACCAGCTTCCAAAAAAGAAATTAACCAAGACCGGGGAGTTTTTTAAATCTTGGGGGATACCGATAGCAGCTGCTCTTTTTGTGGTCTTGGCATACTTTGTTCAATTTCCGATATTGAATGAAAAACAGCAAATAATGTTTGCTCTATTTGCTACAGCATTATTTCTTTGGATTAGTGAAACGTTACCGAACTACGTAACCTCCATGCTACTTATCTGTGGCTTGGTTCTGACTGGTATTGTTAAGGCCAAACCGGCCATGGCTACCTTAGGTGATCCGGTTATTTGGTTGAACGTAGCTGCATTTATTCTTGCAAGCGCATTAGTTAAAACACAACTAGTTAAACGTGTAGCGTTGTGGCTCATTCTCCGTTTCGGAAAAAACGCTTCGGCAATATTCTTAACTTTTCTAGGAATTAATGTCATATTGGCAGCCTTTATTAATGCGACCGCCGCCAAGGCAGCTTTGATGATGCCATTATTTATGGTTATTTCCGCTGTCTATGGAGCACCGGGTACTGATAAAACAAACAATTTCTCAAGAAATCTTGTTCTTTATAACCTGGTTATGATCAATGCTAGCTGTAATGCCTTTATGACCGGTTCAGGAGCCAATCTTCTTGCCATAGCATTGCTTGCAGGAGCCGGCTGCACTATTTACTACTTTGACTGGCTAATGGCAGGATTACCTCTGGTTATCGGTTTTGGCATTATTGGTTATGCACTTGGAACGAGATTCATTTTTCCGGTCACTAAGGAAGATTCTCAGCCTAAGCTTGATGGCGGTATGGAGTCTTTGAAAAAAGCATTCGAAGATCTCGGTCCATTTAAACTCAATGAACTCAAAGCCGTTATTGTTTTCGGTTTGGTTCTTCTTGTATGGGCCACTGACAAAATCCATGGAATTAATGCCACTGTTGTTGCCATGACCGGTGCGGTGATTATGTTAACGCCGCAATTTAAGCTTCTGAATTGGAACGATGTCGATATTCCGTGGCATCTAATGATCTTCTCCGCAGGTGCATATGCTCTCGGTGCCGGCTTAAAAGCGACCAAATTGATGGATACGCTTACCAAAGAAATGATGGATGCGTTCGGTCTTGCTTCAATGAGTTACTTGAGTCTATACGCTCTTTTAACTGGTATTTTTATTGCAAGTCATTTCATATTCCAAAGTAAAAACATGAGGACAATTATCTTCATGCCAATCGTTATTGGTATTGCTCAGGAGTTGAAGATTGATATTTTATCTTTGGCGATTCCTGTAGCTTTATGTATCAACGTCTGTTGGAGTCTCCCATTTAATGCGAAACCTAATGCCATGCTATATGGAACCAATAAATATACGATGGGTGAATCTTTTTATTACGGTTTTGTAATGTCAGTCCTCTATTGGATTGCATTAATTATTGCCGGCGGTACCTACTTTAAATGGTTAGGAATCACGCCCGGGTTCTTCTAATTCATTCTTTTGACGTAGTTAGGGACACTGAAAAGTGTCCTTATTATTTTCCGTGCTGCAGTTGGCTCAATGCATGAACGTAGGATTTTTTTAGTTCTTAACAACCGAAGTTTCTCAAGTGAGTTAATATTTTCTTATTCATTCTTAACTCAATGAAAGGCGAGATATGGAAGACCGGATATTTTCTAACTACAAAAATACAATTAAAAATTTCACCGATGTAAAAAACAGAAAGGATCTTCTGATTAAAGAATTAGGAGATCTTCATATTTACTATGCACCATTTGATTACGTCAATCCAAAAGCCAGATTGTTCATCATCGGAATTACACCTGGTGAGCAACAAATGAAAAACATGCTCGAAGAAGCAAGACGATTAATTGCCTTGGGACTCTCAGATGAGGAGGTTTTAAAACAATGTAAAACCGTAGGAAGCTTCAGTGGTCCAATGAGAAAAAATTTGGTTCAAATGATGGATCACATCGGCATAGCAAAATATTTAAAAATCAAAAGTTGTGAAGAGTTATTTGATAAACATGCGGAGCTAGCAAACCTGACGTCAGCTATTCGTTATCCAACGTTTGTTTTTAAAGGCGGAAAAGAAGATAATTTCAATGAAACTATAAGGCCTAAATCTGAGTTGTTTAAGTTTGCTGCACCTCTTACATTGGAAGAGATTGAAAAAGCACCGAATGCTTTATTACTGCACCTTGGTCCAAAAGTAAGTGTCTACCTCAAAAAAGTTCTTGCAGGAACACCTTTCGAGAAAAATCTACTTCCTGAATTACCACACCCGTCAGGAGCCAATGCTGAGCGGATAGCCTATTTTCTTGGAAAGAAAGACAAAAAAGAACTGAGCTCGAAGACCAATTCGGATAAAATTGATTCAATCAAGCGGGAATTTGAAAAAATTTTAAATGCTGTTTAATTACTTTTAGGCATAACAGAAACCCCGACATCTTCATCAGACATCGGGGTTCTCTTTTATATTGAGCCCGGAGGCTACCT
>CANTYJ010000072.1 GCA_947854175.1 uncultured Turicimonas sp.
AGGCCCCATAGCTCAGTTGGTTAGAGCAGTCGACTCATAATCGATTGGTCGCTGGTTCAAGTCCAGCTGGGGCCACCAATCTTCTATATTTTTCAATGTAGAAATGTTCAGAATTCAGATTAAATAATCCTTTCTTTCTTTGCAACTGTGCTTCACCGAGTCATTTGGAGAACTCAGGACGGTATTTTTACGGACGCGATAAAGCTGACATCTTTAAACTTTCTAACCTTAATTGCATGGTTCTTGAAAGTATTACGATACTTACCGGTGTTGGAACTTACGTTGAGAGTGAATTACGTCTAGAAAACACTATTCAAGTGAAACTAAGTTTTGTTTTTCAGACTCATCCAATGTGTGGCACTGCAGGACGTATATAATCCCACCATGAAAAAATTTATTTAAATTTCATACACTAATTTAAAAATATTCGGACAACCAACTAAGTAAAAAAATGGCGAAAGTAGAAAAATTTTCCGGAGCGTATACCGCTCCTATCACTTCAAAGAACGGTCAAATTTTAGTTATCGGACATAAGAATCCAGATACTGACTCTATCGTCGGTGCAATTGCTGCTGCTAACCTTTATAAGGGCCGAGGATATGACGTTAAACCGGTTGCTCAAGGTGAACCGGCCCCTGAAACCCAATTTGTTCTGGAAAAATTTGGTCTCGAATCTCCTGAAGTTGTTACCAGTGTTGCCGGTAAAGATATTTTCTTAGTTGATTATGCTGACCTTAAACAGGCTCCGGCAGATTTTTCCGAAGGTAATCTCTGTGGAATTATCGACCACCACAAAATGGGAGATGTTTCTTCAAATTCTCCTCTTGAATGCTGGATTTGGCCGGTAGGCTCCTCCAATACGATCATTAAAGTAATGCATGATTTTTACGGAGTTGAGATTCCAAGAGAAATTGCCAGCGCAATGCTTTGTGCAATTCTCTCTGATACTTTAATTTTCAATAGCCCAACAACCACTCCTCTGGATCAGAAGGTTGTAAAAGAATTAGCCGAAATCGCCGGTATTGAGGATATCGAAGCTCTGGGAATGGAAATGTTTAAAGCTAAGAGCAACCTTGATGCTTCTCCGAAGGCTTTATTGAACAGAGACTTTAAAGATTTCGAAATGGGGTCCAAGAAGATTGGTATTGGCCAACTTGAATTAATTTCCGAAGAAATGGTCACTCCGGAATTAAAACAAGCTCTTGTTGAAGAAATGAACAAAGCAAAAGCAGAGGGCAGAGACGATGTTGTTTTGGTTCTGACAGACATCCTCAAAAAAGGTTCCAGATTGCTCGTTGTTGGTGACGATTCCGCTGAAATTGCAAAAGTTTTGGGAGCAGATTCAGAAATGTGGATGGATGGTGTTCTTAGTAGAAAGAAACAAATTGTTCCTCCACTTCAGAAACAATTCGCATAACTACAATTCCTTATATGGAGCCCTTTTAACCTAAAAACCTATCAATTTCGATAGGTTTTTGGTTAATTACCGAATTATCCCTCATCAACCGTGCCGATTAAGAAATAATTAAACGCATTTAATTAGACTCTTAGAACTTATTACTCGAGTTTAGAAAATGACTTCTTCCAATAAATGTATCATCGCGACAAGAGAAAGTCCTTTAGCCTTGTGGCAGACCAAATTTGTCCAGTCTTTATTAAACCTCAAATATCCTCAGATGGATGTTGAATTGTTGGGTATGACCACAAAAGGAGACAAGATCCTTGATGTCACACTTTCAAAAATTGGCGGAAAAGGTTTATTCGTTAAAGAACTCGAAGTAGCAATGCTCAATAAGCAGGCAGATTTAGCGGTTCACAGTCTGAAGGATGTCCCGATGACTCTTCCGGAAGAGTTCGAATTGGTTGCTGTGTTAAAAAGAGAAGATCCACGAGATGCATTTGTTTCACCCAAGTACAAGAACCTTGATGAAATGCCGGCCGGTTCAATCGTCGGTACAGCAAGCCTGAGACGTGAGCTAATGGTCCGCTCCAGATATCCTCATTTGGTTGTTAAAACCATTAGAGGAAATGTCGGAACCCGTTTAGCTAAATTAGACAACGGGGAGTTTGATGCTGTCGTCATGGCTACAGCCGGTTTGAAAAGACTAGGTTTAACAGACCGGATTCGGGAAATTATTCCTGCTGATATTTCACTTCCGTCTCCCGGACAAGGAGCAATCGGAATCGAAATTCGCAAGAACGATAAAGCGACCGAAGAAGTTGTCTCATTCCTCAATGACAGAGAAACAAGATTATGTACTACAGCTGAAAGAGCCGTTTCAAAAGCTCTTGGCGGATCCTGTCAGGTACCTCTGGCTGCTTATGCCACTATTGATGACGGGAAGATGCACCTCAGAGCTCTTGTCGGAAATCACAAAACAGGTGAATCCGTTTCCGCTGAAATTGTCGGTGACTGCAATGAACCCGAAAAGAATGCTGAAGAGGTTCTGACAATCCTTCGTGAAAAAGGAGCAGAACGTTTACTTAAAGAAGTTTTGGAAGCATAAGATGCCCAAACTTATCCTGATGAAGCCCGGGGAAGCGTCTTCAGAAATTGCTTGTAGGCTTCAAAAAGCCGGTTTCAAAAGAGAAGATATTCTTGAATGGCCGGCTTATGAATTTAAATTGCCTCAGAAGTTCGACAGTGAAGAATTCAAAACTTTTGCTTCTGAGGCAGTTGTAGTCGTTGTGAGTCCAACTGCAGCACGTTGCTTAAAAAAACTAATTCCCCAGCTTCCTGCTTCCACAAGATTTGCAACAGTTGGTCATCCAACGGCTGTCATAGTTCGTAAATTATTTAATCCGGATACCCCGGTCCTTTATCCCGATGGATCTGTTATAAAAAGTGGAAGTGAGCGGCTGTTAGAACTATTCTTAAGCTCCGGATTGCCATCCAAGGTTCTGATAGCCCGGGGGCAGACCGGTAGGGAGCTTTTATATAGCGAACTTATTAATCACGGTGTTAAAGTAAAAAAAGTCGTCGTTTATGAACGAATCCCTTTGCAGTTAACAGAGGCAGACAAATCCTGTCTTCCTCAGGAGGAGGAACTCCATGTGCTTCTGACGAGCTCCGATGCGGTAGAAATACTCTGGAAAAATCTTGGATTCCGATATAACGAATCTTTAAAAAAAGCCTTTTTTTACACAATCCATGAAAGAATAAAAGAGAAACTGGAAGAAAAAGGAGCAAAGAATATTTTCCTTTTTGATACAGAGAGAGAGGATTTTGTCGATTTGATTTGCTCAAAAAAGAAATTCTTCCAAAACTAGAACCTTGTATAGATTTGCTGTCTCTAAAATAATGCCTTAAAAAAGGAGGCGAGCCGATGAAGGCAAAAGTCACATTGTTCCAAATGAAATCGGTCTTAGGAGACCTTGATGGGAATAAAAAGAAAATTATTAATTTTTGTCTTTCCCATCAGGACTCAGATGTCATCGTAACGCCGGAACTTTCGATTTGTGGATATCCACCGGAAGATTTGATTTTCCATACAAGTTTCCTTCAACAAATTCAAGAAAAAGTAAATGAAATTATCGAAGCTTCTTTGCAGTTTCCCACAGTTCATTTATTGATTGGTTTGCCGGTTAAAGAAGAAGAAAAGATCTTCAATTGCGCCTATTTAGTAAAGAATGGAAAACTCCAAGGAGTGTACCGTAAACACAATCTTCCGAATTATGGAGTTTTTGATGAAAACCGGTATTTCGAACCGGGTGATATCAAAAATACGTTGGTTTTTGAAGTAAAAGGCACTCTTTTTGGAGTCAATATCTGTGAAGACCTTTGGCATACGGACGCTCCGATGGCAGCCAAAAACGCAGGAGCTCAGGTGTTACTTGTTCCGAATGCTTCTCCGTTTGAAAGAACTAAACAGGATCAACGTTATTCTTCGGCCAGGAAAAATGTGCTTGATCAAGGTATGGACCTGGTCTATGTAAATTCCGTCGGAGCTCAAGATGAAATCGTATTTGACGGTTTTTCTTTTGCAATAACGAAAGAAAATAAAGGAAATGAGTTACCCGGCTTTAAAGAAAGTGAGTTAACGGTAGAAACTGCTCAGGGACGCTTGCTTTTAACCGAAGACTTTAAAAAATCAAACCGTTTATCGGCTCTTTACTCGGCTCTGGTCCTCAGTTTTAAGGATTATGCAGAACATAATGGATTTAAAGGTGTTGTACTTGGTCTTTCAGGTGGTGTAGATTCGGCATTGGTGCTGAAAATTACCGTTGACGCAGTCGGAGCTGACAAGGTCGAAGCTGTGATGATGCCTTCCAGATATACCTCCCATATGAGCTTAAAGGACGCAGAGGAATTAGCTGAAAGTCTCCATGTGAAGTACAAAATAATCCCAATCTGGCCCCTCTATGAAGCATTTGAGTCAGCTTTAGAAGAAGAGTTTAAAGGTTATGGTCAGGATGTCACAGAAGAAAACCTGCAGGCTCGAATCAGAGCTGTTCTATTGATGGCTATTTCCAATAAGAAAAATTATTTATTAGCCACCACCGGAAATAAAAGTGAAATGGCTGTCGGTTATTCGACCTTATATGGGGATCTGGCCGGCGGGTTTGCAGTGATTAAAGATCTCTATAAAACAGAGGTCTACGATCTATGTCATTGGCTTGATTCTATTTCTGAGAAAAAGGTTTTCCCCGAAAATATCCTAACGAGAGCACCGTCAGCAGAATTAAGGGACAATCAAAAAGATCAGGATTCTTTGCCGGACTATGCGATTCTGGATGCGATCTTGAAACTGTATATTGAACAAAAGTTAGGAGCCGACAAGATCATAGAAAAAGGCTTTGATGAAAAAACAGTAAAAAAGGTTATTTCTATGGTGAAAAGAGCAGAATATAAACGTCGTCAAGGGCCAATTGGTCCTAAAATGTCAAATGTTGCTTTTGGAAGAGATTGGAGATATCCAATTACCAATAAGTTCAAAGAATAGAATAAAACAAATTTCTTTAGGAGCAGATTGTGAAACAGGTGGTCGCTATCATCAAACCATTCAAACTGGATGAAGTCAGAGAAAGTCTTGCTGAAATCGGAGTACAAGGCATGACTGTCTCAGAAGTGAAAGGGTTCGGACGTCAAAAAGGACATACGGAACTTTATCGGGGAGCTGAATACGTGGTTGATTTTCTTCCGAAGATGAAAATTGAATGTGTTGTCGATGACAGTCTGGTTGATATGGCCATCGAAGCCATCATGAAAGCTGCCCGCACGAACAAAATCGGTGACGGTAAGATCTTTGTAATGCCGGTTGAAGAAGTCATCCGTATTAGAACCGGAGAAACCGGCAACGCTGCAATCTAAAATCTGCTGCTCAGATGGTAAAAAGGCCGCTTTTCGCGGCCTGTATTAATCTTTAGGAGCAAGAAGAACGAGCAGGGCTCCCTCTCCTCCATCGTTATCAGGTGCCTGTACAAAGGCAAGTACTTCTTTCTTCTGTACTAACCAGACCGGAACCTTTTCTTTGAGAACCGGTTTTCTACCTACAGAACCGTATCCTTTTCCGTGAATGATTCTCACAGCCCGGTTGCCCATTTTTCTCTGTTCATTGAGAAAATAAACAAGGATTTGCTTGGCTTCTTCAGAGGTATAGCCATGTAAATCGAGAGAACCTTTTATTGACCATTTCCCTTTATGCAAAAGTTTCGGAATACTCGGATCCAACCCTTTTTGGAAATAGGAAATACGGTCATCACTGGCGATCAGGTGTTCGATACCGATTTCGTCAGATAACGAATGCTGAAGAACTTCCTCGTTGTCTTTATGCGTCTGAAGAGGTAAGGGGGCAGGCTTCGGCTTTTGAATGTCTGCAAGATTACTGACGTAGGTCTTTTTTTCTACACCTAACTTGGACATTTCTTTTTCAAAGAAAACTTGCTGCGCCTGTTTTTCTCTTTTGAGTTTTTCACGTGCGAGCCGTTCTTTTTCTTTTTCCTCAGTCTGCTTTCTAAGCTCATCTTTCAAAGAAAGAAGAGAGGCCAGATCCTTACCTTTCATTTTATTAAGCTTTACCTAAAGACTCGAGGTAGTTTAAAGCATCCAAAGCTGCCATACAGCCGGTTCCCGCAGATGTGATGGCCTGGCGATAAGTCTGATCCTGAACATCGCCGCAGGCAAATACGCCCGGGACGCTGGTTACCTGAGCGGTCTTAGTGGCAGTACCCTTGGTGACGATGTAGCCGTCTTTCATCTCAAGCTGACCTTCAAAAATATCTGTATTCGGTTTGTGGCCGATAGCAATGAAGACGCCCATAACAGGAATATCTTCAGTCTTTTCAGTCTGAACATTTTTGATTCTGACGCCTGTAACACCTTTGGCGTCACCGAGAACTTCATCAAGAGTGCAGAATTCATGAAGCTCAATCTTGCCTTCTGCTGCAACTTTTTTGAGTCTGTCAACCATGATTGGTTCAGCACGATACTTGTCGCGTCGGTGGATCATGTGAACTTTTGAAGCGATACCTGACAAATAAATAGCCTCTTTGATTGCAGAGTCACCGCCGCCGACGATAGCAACTTCCTGGTTTCTGTAGAAGAAGCCGTCGCATGTTGCACATGCAGAAACTCCCTTGCCTTTGAATTTTTCTTCAGAAGGAAGACCAAGATAGCGGGCGCTGGCACCGGTTGCGATAATTAAAGCATCGCATGTGTACTGACCGTTATTGCCAACAAGTCTGATTGGCTTTTCATTAAGGAAAGCTTCGTGAATTTCATCGAAAACAATTTTAGTTTCGAATCTTTCAGCGTGTTCAAGCATACGTTTCATGAGAGCAGGTCCCATGACACCATTCGGATCGCCGGGCCAGTTATCAACTTCAGTTGTAGTAGTGAGCTGACCTCCTTGTTCCATACCTGTAATAAGAGTCGGTTTCAGGTTAGCTCTGGCGGCATAGACGGCAGCTGTATATCCAGCGGGGCCTGAACCTAAAATTAATACTTTTGAATGTTCGATAATAGCCGACATTGTTTTGTTCCTTTAAGATAACAACAATTAAATTAATTGACGACGATTATAAATATTGACGATAGATTTATTAAATAGGTCTGTTTCCGGTGGCGCGCAATGGGTAATTCTATAAGTACAACGTTCTCACAAAGATCCGGTCCTAACTCCTTCAAAACAAAGGAAAGAACCGCCTCTTTTCCGTCCCGAATCTTAGGGATGTTTTTATTTATTCTGTCACTTGTCGGTACAATTTTTCTTACCCTTGCACTAGCAAGCTTTAGCGGAATGGATCCGGGTTTTTCCATGTCTAACAGTTTCCCAAGGATAAGTAATTTACTGGGTCTTCCGGGTTCCTGGGTAGCGGATTTGCTCTACCTTCTTTTTGGCTGGAGTGCGTGGTTATTAGTAGCGGCAGCCGTTTTTACACTCATCAGATCGGCTAGAACATTTTTCGGGGGGATATCTGACTATAAATACCCCAGTAGTCTTCGTCTCTTGGCATTCTTCGTTTTAATGCTTTCTTCCTGCACACTGTTTTTCTTACGGCTGCATTCTTTTTCCGGAGACTTACCGGGTACATCGGGAGGAGCCGTCGGAAGTGCTTTGGGCACAGAACTTTTAAATCTTGTCGGACTGAACCTGAGTACACTCATATCCGCCTTTGTCCTGTTAGTGTGCTTTTCCACCTTCTTCAATTTCTCCTGGTTGCGATTGATGGAAACTATCGGAGGAGGTCTGGAAAATTTCTTCTCTCGTTTTAAGAAGGTTAAAGAACAAAAGGAAGACGAAGAAAAAGGAGAAGAGCAGAGAAAATTAAGAGAAGAAAGGTTGTCAATAAATCGCGAAAACTCCTCATCAAATCCGGATGGGTATGACGATACGGTCGTTATTAAAAGGAAAACGCCTGTCCCGCTGAACCTCAACAAGACCGAGGTCCACGTTAAACCTCTAAGTTCAGAACCTATTATCATTAAGCATGAGGAAGAGGTTCCGGTTATAAAAGCACAGCCTGAACAAGTGACCTTGGAGTTTGAAGAACCTCCTCATACTGACGATCAAATACAAGTTACAGAGCAGGAAGATGTCTATCCTGATCAAGATTTCGTGCTTCCGGAACTGTCTCTTTTGGATGAACCTCCGTTTGACAGACCTCAAGTCAGTGAAGAAGAAGTCCAGGTTACCTCAGAAAGAATTGAACATATCCTCGGAACATACAAGATCAAGGCAAAAGTACTTTCAGCAATGAGAGGACCGGTTATTACCAGATTTAAAGTTCAACCCGGTGTTGGTGTTCAATCCAGCCGTTTTGTTAAGTTGTCTAAAGATTTAGCCCGTGGATTGGGACAACAAAGTATTCGAGTAATAGAAAATCTGAGGGAAGTGGATTGTTTAGGACTGGAAGTTCCGAATCCTCCCGGTGCGATCCAAATGATTTACCTTAAAGAAATCATTGGAAGCAATACTTTTAACGTCAGTAAATCTCGGTTGACTCTGGCACTTGGCAAAAATGTCCAAGGTGATCCGATAACCATTGATTTAGGCAAAGCTCCTCATTTGCTGGTCGCCGGCACAACCGGTTCCGGTAAGTCAGTTGGTGTGAATGCGATGATTTTATCGATGCTATACAAAAATACACCGGATGAGCTGAAGCTAATTCTGATTGACCCGAAAGAGGTTGAGTTTGCACCGTACGATAGTATTCCGCATCTATTAACACCAGTCATTACTGACATGATGCAAGCGGCTCACGCTCTTGACTGGGCCGTCAGGGAAATGGATAAACGCTATAAACTGATGAAAGCTGTCGGCGTGAGAAATTTTGAAAGCTTCAATGAGAAGATAGATAAAGCAAAAGAAGAGGGATCGGCCATATTCAATCCGTTTAGCTTGACGCCGGATTGTCCTGAACCTTTGAAAAAACTTCACTATATTGTCATCATTATTGATGAGTTAGCAGACCTGTTGATGACTAACGGCAAACAGGTTGAGTTCTCAATTATCAGACTGACACAAAAAGCACGCGCTGCCGGGATGCATTTAATCCTGGCAACCCAAAGACCGAGCACGGATATTGTTACGCCAATTATCAAAACAAATTGTCCTTCCAGAGTTAGTTTCCAAGTATCAAACCGTTTCGACTCACAAACCATTCTTGGAGAAGCGGGTGCAGAAGAACTGCTAGGCCGAGGCGACATGTTCTACATGAATCCAAGTATGCCGTTACAGAGGGTTCACGGGGCCAATGTATCTGACAAAGAAATTGAAAGAGTCACAGATTTTATTAAGGCCCAGAGAGAGCCGGAGTACGTGGATGGAGTAACAGAGGCACCGGAAGAAGACATTCCCGAAGAGACCGTTGCAGCTAAACCTCCCGGAGGCGAAGAGGATCCGTTCTACGATCAGGCTGTTGAAATTGTCGTCAACGGTGGAAAGGCTTCAATTTCTTTCCTGCAAAGAAAACTCGGGGTCGGCTATAACCGAGCAGCCAAGTTAATGGAAGCAATGGAAGAAGCAGGAATTGTCTCTGCTCCTACAGGAACCGGGAAACGAACTATTTTACGAAACGGCTCTTAAAAATCTTGCTTCAGAGAAAAATTCCGGTTCGTTGTGTTTTAAAACGACCGGAATTTTTTTATTCCGAGATGCGGTAAAAAAGTTACTCAAAGAGTTATCACGTCACTGTTCAGTAAACAGTGCAATAGCTAGATGAAGTTTTAACTGTTTGTCGTTTTCTTTTCATCCTTTTTTTCATTTTTCGTATTATCTGCTGATGGATTCTCATCATCAGTCTCTAAATCCGCTTTACCCGAAACTTCTTTAGTCACTTCTTTGAAAGTACCTATGATGTTGGTGACATAAACAGTAAACATAGGAAACATTAACATTCCGATTATAGCTACTATGACCGAAACGACTTTTCCCCCGGGAGTGACTGCTTCAATGTTTGAGCCTACCGTGACAGCTTCCATTGTTGCCCACCAAAGAGCATCGCTATAAGCTTTAACCAATGGGTTGATATTAACTTCACAAACGAAGAAAAACAGGCTGCCAAGGTATATGCATGTGACGAGAATCACCAGATAGGTGAAAAACATCATTGAAGTTTTGTTAAACGTAAACCAACCGACAACAATTGCTAAAGCGTAGGCGCTACGGATAAGAGGTGCAAAACGCAGGAAGTAGGCAAATTCGTGAGGTATATCGAAGGTTATATAAGGCAGGATGCTCGGGTATGGTATACATACCAAAAAGAGCAGAGCATACCGAAACATGTATTTCTTCTTATGTTTTGTAAAAATAAATTCGAGGATTAGATCGATTAAGAAGAAAATACAAACCCAGAACTGGACCTTAATGTAGGTTGGGCTTGCGTAAAAAGGGTTGTTATATTCAAAAGTGTCGTAAGAGATGGTTCCTATCAGAATCAAAGACAGGATCAAAATAGTAACACGCAAACAACCTTGAAGTGTTAGACCTTTTTTTTCAACTTGTTTTGTTAGCTCCATGGGTTAAAACTTCCTTTCGCGAACAACGCTGTTTTCATTGAATTTAGCAAAAAGGAAAGAAAAGAAAATACTATCAGTGCATAAACGGGCACCATCACAAAAGTCATGAGAAATGATGACCATTAAAACCAGAATCTTTTACCGTGTGTTTTTTGATTAAATAAAAATTTCCCATAAATTAGGACTATTCGTATCCTAAAGCAAATAAAAAACCACTTTCTTAAAAAAATGCTTGCAAAGAAGAAAAAGTAGTGATAATATTCTCACCTCGTTGCCCGGGTGGTGAAATGGTAGACACAAGGGATTCAAAATCCCTCGCCCAACAAG
>CANTYJ010000073.1 GCA_947854175.1 uncultured Turicimonas sp.
TCCACGCCGATGATAGTGAGTTGTATTTCTTGCGAAAGTAGGTAGCCTCCGGGCTCAATATAAAAGAGAACCCCGATGTCTGATGAAGATGTCGGGGCTTTTGTTATGCCTAAAGTAAATCAAACGCCTTTAAATCTTGAATTTTGAGACTCCTGGGTAATAAATTTAGTTGGATGCTCATTTTTTCCCGAACATCTCTTCCAAAAGAAACAACAAACAGTTTCTAAAAATTACTTGCTGTTTCTGTTGAAGCTATCCGAAGATGTGAATCGAAAAACGCAGGACTTGCTCTGCTGTTTGACCATGTCCTGGCTCCATAAGGTATTGTTAATAAACCGGAAAAAGTTTTTGGAAAGAAGAAAGCCGAAGAACTTTTGTCGTTAGCTTGTTATTGCGCTTCAGAAAGCCGAAGACCGTTATACCGGGCCTCTATTTGGATGGAGGATCAGAAGTTGCGTTGCCAATTTAGTTTTTCGGAAGTTCATATTGCCAAGATCCTACAAGAGACTTCCCAAAGCGACATACTCACGTTCCTAGCTGAATGGGCTTCTACTTGCAATGCTGATGAAAAGTTTTCATTAGATATCACTTCTATTTCGAGTTACGGCAAGAATAATGAAGACATAATGCCTGGTTACAATTGGGATAGAGAGAAATTACCTCCGATAAATTTACTGATGGTGGTATCACAAAAGACAAAAGTGCCGGTTTGGTTTGACAACTTCCCGGTGCCATCAGCGACGTTAAGACACTTAGAGATACGATAAAACTACTCTCCCATGTCGGCATTAAGTCAAGAAAAATAGTTCTGGATCGAGGATATGCCAGTCAGTCAAACATGTCCATACTGTTAACTATTCGTGTGAAATTCATTATGGGTATTCCGTCATACCGTTTCAGCCAATAACGGAAATTCATTGAAGAAGCTGATTCAAACCATGAATTTTATAACCTTGACAATACGCTACCGTTATTTGACGATTATGAAACAGCCCAAACGCAGGGGGCGACGAAGCTTCTAAAAATTGACGGGCATTGAGCCAACCGCCATATGTATTACACAGACTACTATCGTACCCGAGACAATGAAGTCTTTATGGTAAGACTCAAAGATGTCAAATAAATGCTTTAAAGTAACTCAAACCCTGAAACGCGGGATTAGAGTTCAAGCTCTGACAGACAAAATTGCAGAGTTTAGAAACAATGATTCCGGTTATTTTGCAATTCTTAGTACGCAATTTAAAGATGCCAATGAGGCATTACAGCATACAAACTTAGAGACGGAATAGAAAAGAGGTTAGATGATCTCAAAAATGAAGCTGACCTCAAACGTTTGAGAATGCATTCATTTAATAATCAATATGCCAGATTATTTATCCGGTTCCTGGCCAAAATTATTCGGAGCAGAATTCTTTCGCTTATGCAGGAAGGAAAACAGTTGCCGAACAAAATAAAGACAGTCAGTGACTTGATATGGTAGAAGAAGTCAATTAGATGGGTAAGAATTGATAATCGCCGTGGTTTTTATAAAGGGGCAACCAAGAATCAGATTGCGATTATGGATGCCCTCCAATTAGAGTTTGACCTTAACCAGTAATATGACTGAGGATATACAAAAATAGAATTTACGTTGTGAAAGAAGGCCAGGCGCTTTAGAACCATTGGTTCAACCAGAGACGAAACGGCAAGATTAAGACCCGAGAGCTCAATAGTTCGACCATCAATTAACAGATGAGTCTTTCAAAGCTTGGACACTGATCAGATATTTTCTTCCAAATACAACCGTTTGTCTTAGTAAATTTCATTCGACAGTTATTTGAAATTCTTTCTGCGACTTAGCACTTACCTATTAATTTTTATAAAAATCGTGTACTAAACAACGTGGTTTCTTTCATTAAAAATAGGCAAGATTCGTCCTGCTCAAGAAAATTTTTCTCGAGAAAGCACTTTGAATGATGCTTAGAAACTATTTGCATTCAGAGCGCCGAACTTTAAATTTATTTGATGGAAATTTGGCTCATTGAGATATTTAAAAAAAATTTATTAATGCATCCCGCACAAACCCTTTTTTAGAAAGACCCGAAATACCAGATTAGTCCTATTATGCGTCCTCCTGTGCGTCGATAAGACAATCGAATCTAAAACCATAGGAATAACCATAGAAATTTTGTAAGTCGTGAGAAAATTTATTTTTTTTACTGCAATTTTGGCTTTTCAGTGTTATAAAACATTCAACATAATATTAGAAAATCTCTCGGAGTTTCCATGATGAACATAAAAGTGGTTTCATTCTGCATGCTGGCAGCTTTTTCATTTTCTACTACTGCTTTTGCTGAAACCTTCAAGTGGGCTAGTCAAGGTGATATTTTGACTTTCGACCCGCATGCACAGAACGAATCTTTTAATAACGCAGCCAACTCTTACGTTTATGAGAGTTTGGTTAAATTCGGTAAAGGTTCTGAGATTATTCCGGGATTAGCAGAGAGTTGGGAAAAGAAGCCGGATGGATTCTTATTTAAGATTCGCCCTAATGTTAAATTCCATGAAGGTCAAATTCTGACCCCAGAAGACGTGGTTTTCTCTATTAATCGTGCTTTACATCCGAAGTCTCAGTTTAAAACTTACACAGCCGGTATTTTGGGAGCCGAAGTTCGCCCTGATAATCAGGTCTTTATCAAAACAGCAGCCCCTACACCGGTTATTCTGAATCAGTTAACCAGCTTGAGAATTTTAAATAAAGCATGGGCTGAAGAACATAATGTAGTTGAGCCTCAAAACTTTATAGAAAAAGAAGAATCTTATGCTGCCAGACATGCAAATGGAACCGGTCCTTTCAAATTAAAAAGTAGAGAGGTGGATGTTAAAACCGTTTTCGTAGATAATCCGGACTGGTGGAATCAGGCCAATAGAGTTGGAAATGTCACTGAAGCTACTTACACGCCTATCAAATCTGCTGCTACCAGAACCGCAGCATTACTTTCAGGACAAGTCGATTTTGTTTTAGATCCTGCTCCTCAGGATGTCCAAAGACTTAAACGTAACGATAAGATTAAACTTGAAGAAGGACCTGAACTGAGAGTTATTATGATCTCCTTAGATCAGTTCCGTAAGAACTCTCCTTATGTGAAGGTAGACGGAAAATCAACAGAGAATAATCCTTTTTTGGATCCCCGAGTCCGTAAAGCTCTCTATCAGGCAATCGATATCAATACGCTTAAAAGAACTGTGATGCGTGGAGCATCGGCTCCGACGGGAACAATAATTCCGCCAAACGTATCCGGTTGGGACAAAAAATTTGAAGAGCGCTACCCTTATAACGTTCAGGAAGCTAAGAAGCTTTTGGCAGAGGCAGGTTATCCAAATGGATTTGAATTCACTTTGGATACTCCAAATAACAGATGGATTAATGACGAAGCGATTTGCAAAGCCTTAGCGGGAATGTGGGCAAAGATCGGTGTAAAAGTAAAAGTCAATGCGGTTCCACGTGCCAGTTATTTTCCTAAGGTACTTAACTATGACACCTCAGCCTGCATGGTTGGTTGGGGAAACAGCACACAGGATGCCTTATTTAGTATCCAATCACTGGTCGCTTCATACGATAAAAAGAAAGGGAATGGTCTTTCCAATATAGGTAAAGTCTCTGATCCGGAACTTGACACTTTGATAGAGAAAATTAAAGTTGAACAGAATCAGCCCGCACGAAATGAGCTGATTGCAAAGGCTTTACAAATTGTTCACGACAAAGTCTATCAGTTGCCTCTGCATACTCAGGTTTTGACCTGGGCAATGGGAAAAAATATTAGTGTTCCTTTACGCTCTGACAACAGAATGGAATTGGATAAAGTTGTTGTCGGTAAGTAGAAACAAAAAAAGAACCATTTTTTAAATGATTGTTTTTGTAATAAAAAGATTGTTGCAAGCAATCTTTGTGATGTTGATCGTTACATTGATTGCTTTCTTTCTTTTCCAGTTCATTGGAGACCCTGTCAGTCAGATGTTGGGGCAAGAGGCATCAGAGGCAGACAGAGAGGCATTAAGACATTCCTTAGGATTAGACAGGAGCCTATGGGAACAATATCTTTCGTTTGTCGGAAATGCCTTGCATGGAGACTTCGGACTTTCTTTAAGGCAGGGAGCTCCCGTATCTGATCTATTAAAAGAAAAGATGCCGGCTACGATGGAGCTAGCATTCTTTTCTGCCATGGTTGCAACTCTTCTGGGTATTCCTTTGGGAGTTTACGTTGCCTTAAAAAGAAACAGTATTTTTGCAAAGTGGCTAATGGGATTATCTCTTTTAGGATTATCCTTGCCGACTTTTCTTATAGGTATTCTTTTAATTTTGGTATTTTCTGTTTGGCTTGGATGGCTACCTTCTTATGGCAGAGGCGAGACGGTGTCATTCGGTTGGTGGACCAGTGGATTACTGACAAAAGATGGTTTGGTTCATATTATCTTGCCGGCTGCAACTTTGGCTGTTTTCCAGATTGCACTTGTTATGCGTCTTGTCAGAGGAGAGATGCTTGAAGTATTAAGGACCGATTACATCAAATTTGCACGGGCAAGAGGAATTTCTCAGCGTTCAATTTATTTCAAGCATGCTTTAAAGAATACATTGCTGCCGGTAATTACTATTATCGGGTTACAGCTCGGCGGCATCATTGCTTTCTCCATCGTAACGGAGACGGTTTTCCAATGGCCGGGCATGGGTCTGTTATTTATTCAGGCGGTTCAGTTTGCAGATATTCCTGTCATGGCAGCTTATTTGTGTCTAATTTCATTCATTTTTGTCGTTGTCAATCTGATTGTGGATCTTCTTTATGTTGCTGTTGACCCACGACTGAAGGTTGAAGGAACAGTTTAATTTCGGAAAGAATTTTATGAATGTATCTCAAGTTCCCCTCATTGACTTATCAAAAGCTTCTGACCCTTTGATTGAGTTTTGGAAAGATGAATTCAGGCAAATACGCAGAGATTTTCATCGATATCCGGAATTAGGTCTGGATACACCACGCACATCACAAAAAATTGAGGATTATCTTTATTCCTATGGAGTCGATGAAATTCATACAGGCATCGGAGGACATGGAGTAGTCGCCGTTATAAACGGGAAAACCAATTCAGGAAAAGCCGTTGGTATAAGAGCTGATATTGACGCATTGCCCATGATTGAATTGTCGGATCATGACCATGCATCCTGTTTAGAAGGGAAAATGCATGGTTGTGGACACGATGGACATGCAGCAACTCTTCTGGCAGTTGCAAAATATTTGGCTAAGACAAGAAATTTTAATGGCAAAGCTGTTTTGATTTTTCAGCCGGGAGAGGAAGGATACTCAGGCGCCAAAGTGATGATAGATGACGGTTTATTTGAGAGATTTCCGGTAGACGAAGTCTATGCATATCACAACTCATCTCAGCTTAGAGCCGGACAAATTGCTTTGAATTACGGCTCGATGCAAGCCGCAGCAGACGCTTTCACTTTAACCATTACAGGTTCAGGAGGACACGGTTCACGTCCTGAAAGTACTCATGATCCGATTGTGGCATCTGCCTATATCATTACCGCTCTCCAAACCATTGTTTCAAGAAACGTCAGTCCTTTGGATTCCGCTGTAGTTTCCATCGGCTCCATTCATTCTGGCAATCCTCTGGCTCAAAGCGTTATTCCTGGCTCTTGCCAGATTGTCGGTACATGCAGAACATTCCTTCCGCAAACTAGAGATTTAGTGGAAAAGAGACTCAAAGAAATTGCTGAAACAGTAGCCATATCTTTTGGATGTACGGCAACCTTGGACTATGACCGGAAATATCCTCCCGTCATCAATACACCGCACCTTGCACAAGCTATGGCTGATATTGCAGCAAACCTGGTTGGCGAAGAAAATGTTTTGAGAGATTATCCTCGTTCAACAGGAGGAGAAGATTTTGCTTTTATGCTGGAGAAAATCCCGGGAGTTTATATTCGGGTCGGTCAAGGAGGAGCTCCCGCTCATAATGGCTTTTACGATTTCAATGATGAAATTATCCCCTTGGCAGCAACTTTATTAGCAAAGACTTTAGAAAAAAGACTCGAGGAATTGGCAAAGTAATCTATGGAGCAAAAAGAAAATAAAGGGATTGCAAAAAGCCTCAAGCTCAAGCTTCTCAGGTTTTGGGACTCGGATCTGTTTTGGCGCTTTCGTCACTCTCCGGCCATCATTATTAGTTTTATCGTTGCTTTGGGAATGTTGCTTTCAGCGATATTTGCAAGTTACATCGCACCATATAACCCGTTTGATCTCACTTCGTTTGATCTATCTAATGCTTTCTTGCCCCCTGCGTGGGAAGAAGGAGGAAATTCCTCTTTCATTTTAGGAACAGACGATCAAGGCAGAGATCTTTTGTCGGCTATTCTCTACGGCTTGCGAGTTTCGTTAGAAATTGGCTTATCGTCTGTAGCTATCTCATTGCTTTTGGGTGTTTCTTTAGGTTTGATTTCAGGCTATCTGGGTGGTATTACAGATGCAGTGATCATGAGATTCTGTGACGTGATGCTGAGCTTTCCTGCAATTCTACTGGCATTACTCATAGACGGTGTAGCAAGAGCAGTATTGCCTGAGGGAACCCATGACGAAGCTTCGTATGCGGTTCTAATTTTTGCTATTTCCCTTTCCGGTTGGGTTAAATATGCAAGAACAGTCCGGGGTTCTACGCTTCAGGAGAAAAAGCGTGAGTATGTTCAGGCAGCTCAAGTCTTTGGAGTCAGCAAGCTTCGTATTATGTTTACTCATATACTGCCGAATGTTTTGGGACCTATCCTTGTTTTGGCAACCGTTCAGATTGCAACTGCAATCATTACAGAAGCAACGCTATCCTTTCTTGGAGTAGGTGTTCCTCCGACTACACCTTCACTTGGCACGTTGATTAGGATCGGAAACGAGTTTTTGTTCTCGGGAGAATGGTGGATCACTATTTTCCCTGGTTTGACTCTGATTATTTTTGTTTTAACAATAAATCTTCTTGGTGATTGGCTGAGAGATGCATTGAACCCTAAACTGCAGGCACAGTCGTGACAGATAAGAATCCTATTGTTGAAGTTAAGAATCTTCGGGTTGAAATTCCGACAAGAAAAGAATTATTAGTTGCATTGGACAACGTCAGCCTTGAAATTTATCCGGGTGAAGTCTTAGGCGTAGTAGGAGAATCCAGTGCCGGAAAATCGATGACGGGTAACGCGATCATCGGTTTGCTTGACAGACCGGCTCATGTCGCTTCTGGGCAAATTATTTTGGATGGACAAAGAATTGATCAATTGTCTGAAAAAGAATTGAGCGCTTTGCGAGGGAAGAAAATCGGAGCAATTTTTCAGGATCCTCTGACAAGTTTGAATCCCTTATTTACAGTGGGAGATCAACTAGTAGAAACTATTCTTACTCATAAAGAAATAACAGAGAAAGAGGCTAGAGAAATTGCCATAGAGTTATTGCGAAAGACCGGCATCCCGGCAGCCGATAAACGAATTGATGATTACCCGCATCAATTTTCAGGCGGTATGAGACAAAGAGTTGTGATTGCATTGGCCCTGGCCGGTGAACCGAAGCTTATTATCGCGGATGAGCCAACAACGGCTTTGGATGTATCTATCCAAGCTCAGATTATCGATCTCTTGAAAAGTCTTTGCAAAGAAAAATCAACCGCAGTCATGTTGGTCTCTCATGACATGGGAGTTATAGCGGAAGCCTCTGACCGAGTTGCAATCATGTATGCCGGTAGACTAGTAGAAATTGGGCAAACTCAAAGGATTATCCAGAATCCTTTGCATCCGTATACAGCCGGCTTGATGGGAGCTATTCCTAAAATTGGAGAAAATGCCGAATACTTGACTCAAATACCGGGTCATATGCCTCGTTTAAATGAAGTTCCTAAAGGTTGTGCGTTCCATCCAAGATGCCCGCTGGCTACAGAGAAGTGTATTCAGGAACGCCCTAAAATTGAGGTTATTGACAATATTAAAGTTGCCTGTTGGCACGTAAAATCAGGCGAAGCGATTAAATACCGGAAACAACCTTACTACGTCCGAAAGGAGTTAGCTGATGCCGATAGACGCTAAGACCTCACAAAGTGTATTGGTTAAAGTTGAAAATATCGGGAAATATTTTGATGTTTCAGCGCCGTGGTTAAATAGATTAATTGAAGGCAAGCCAAAGACGATATTGAAGGCAGTCGATGGAATCTCTTTTGAAATCCGAAGAGGAGAAACGCTTTCTTTAGTAGGAGAAAGCGGTTGTGGAAAATCGACAACTGCAAGGATGCTTGTCGGATTACACAAACCAACTTTTGGAAAAGTCGAAATTAATGGTTTGGATATGGCAACTGTCAAAGGAAAAGAAGCCAAAGAGTTGCACAATAAAATCCAAATGATTTTTCAGGACCCATACGCCAGCTTAAATCCAAGATGGAGTGTCGGGAGGATCATTGCTGAACCGATCATCGCACAAAAAGTTTTAAAAACAAAAAAGGAAATTGAAGAGAGAGTTGATTCCGTTTTATGGCTGGTGAATATGTCACCGGAAGATAAGTATCGATATCCTCATCAATTTTCAGGCGGCCAGCGTCAAAGGATTTCTATAGCGAGATCAATTGCGATTCACCCTGAATTTATTGTCTGCGATGAGCCAACTTCTGCATTGGACGTTTCAGTTCAGGCTCAGGTTTTGAATCTAATGCAGAACCTTCAGAAAGAAATCGGGTTAACGTATTTATTCATATCCCATAATCTTTCAGTTGTTCATCACATCAGTGACAGGGTAGGTGTGATGTATCTCGGAAGACTCGTGGAGCTAGCTGATAAAAGCACAATCTTTAACCATCCACTACATCCTTACACGCGGATGTTATTGGATGCCATTCCGGATGTTAAAAATATAGGAAAAAAAAGAACAAAGATTCAGGGAGAAGTTCCTAATCCGCTTTCACCACCTTCAGGATGTTCATTTCATCCCCGGTGCCCTTATTGCAGAGATATTTGTAAGCAGGTCAAACCCGAAACAAAAAGAGTAGAGAATCACGGAAGTATTACTGAAGTTTCTTGT
>CANTYJ010000074.1 GCA_947854175.1 uncultured Turicimonas sp.
CATTCGGTAGCAAGATCAAGTCCAACGGTGTAGGCGCAACTTTGAAGATCGCTTTCTAAACTTAATCAAGCGCTATTTTTCCAGAATGGGTTAAGGCTGTTTATTTTACTGTCTTAACCCAGGCTCCAAAATTTAATGATAATCAACTGAATATATTGAAAAAAACAATGTATAGGAGATTTACATGGACTTCTTAGTCATTTTACAAATCGTTGTTCTGCTTGGCGCCATTTTCGTGGGCGTGCGGCTAGGCGGAATTGGAATTGGTTATGCCGGAGGCGCCGGCGTTTTAATTCTGGGTCTTTGCTTAGGCATGAAGCCCGGAAATATTCCTTGGGATGTTATCCTAATCATCGCTTCTGTTATTGCAGCAATTTCCGTGATGCAGCTGGCGGGTGGGTTGGATTACCTTGTTTATATTGCAGAAAAGATTCTTTATAAAAATCCCAAGTACATCAATTACCTCGCTCCTCTGGTAACTTATGTTCTGACTATCTTTGCAGGAACCGGCCATACAGCTTTTTCGATGATTCCGGTTATTGTGGAAGTAGCTAAGGGAGAGAACATTCGTCCTTCTGTTCCTCTTTCAATTGCAGTAGTAGCCTCTCAGATTGCCATTACTGCTTCTCCAGTATCGGCAGCTGTAATCTATATGACAGGTGTATTGGAACCCTTCGGCTGGAGTTACCCAGCACTTCTGGGTGTTTGGCTTGTTACAACATTTGCCGGCTGTATGTTAACCGCCCTTGTTATGACCATGATAAGTAAAATGGATCTATCCAGCGATCCAATTTATCAGGAACGGTTAAAAGAAGGTTTAGTTAAACCTCCAGTCGGCTTGCAAGAAATGAAGATCACTGCTTCGGCAAAACGCTCTGTATGGATTTTCCTTATTGGTGTGATTTGTGTTGTTCTTTATGCCTCATCAATTTCGCCTGCGGTCGGTCTAATTAAGAATGTGATTGTTCCCAGAGATGCAGCAATTATGAGCTTGATGCTTTTAGTCGGCGCTCTGATTACAACTCTTTGTAATGTTAAATTGGGTGATATTGCCGGCACATCAGTATTCAAGTCAGGCATGGTGGCATGTATTTGTGTTTTAGGCGTTGCATGGTTGGGTGATACTTTTGTGTCCGGACATACCAAAGAAATTAAAGACTTTGCTGCCCAAACAATTAGCCAGTATCCTGCTCTTCTCGCAGTTGTATTTTTCCTGGCCGCTATGCTGTTGTATTCTCAGGCTGCTACCGCCAAAGCTATAACCCCAACTGTCGTAGCTGCTTTAGGAATTACAGCAGCAAATCCTGATAACTCTTATATGTTGGTAGCCTGCTTCGCTGCCGTTTCGGCACTTTTTGTGTTACCGACCTATCCGACTCTTCTTGGCGCGGTTCAAATGGACGATACAGGCACTACAAGAATCGGAAAATGGGTCTTTAACCACTCATTCTTCGTTCCGGGTGTTTTGGCTATAGTTTTCTCCGTAGCATTAGGCTTTGCTATTTGTGGAATTCTCTAATAATAAAAACTAGCTATTTCAATTCCTAAGGAGGAGTAATTGTGTCCTATTCCTCCTTTTTAAACCACGTAACTTTGGGAGTAATGACGATGTCTCTGTTAGCTTTAACCATAAAGACGGGTTGCGTGGTTTATTTTTTAGTCACCTTTATTTTGATCTTATTGTTATTAATAGTCGTCCTGTTCAGATGGTTGGAAGAATATTTCCCACAGCTATATCAGGTCATTTATCAAAAAATTATACCCCTCTATAAATTAACTGACCAAGTTAGATTCTATGTCAGAAAATTCTCAAGCCTTTTCTTATGAATCAGATGGAAAGTTAAAAAGCTCTTCCTCAACCGTTAAAAATTTGTGCACCATTTGAAGCCGTAACCTATTTGAAGCATTAACCTTTAAGTAGATTGGAGTCAACGATTTTATTGTAATTCACCCCTTCTTGTCATGGTAAGCACGCTTCAGAACCTGACCCATAACTAGAAAAATACCTATCGTAAATCAAAGAGTTTTCGGTTAAAAACGTGACTCCTTGATTTCTCAATACTCGATAGGAGAAATTAATGAATAAATGTTTTAAATCCATATGGAGCGATGCTAGACAGGCTTTTGTCACGACCAGTGAGGTTCAAAAATCTCACGGCAAGAGATCCAAATCTGCATTGAGTATTGCTATTGCGACATCTGTTCTACTAGGAGCAGGAGCAGCAACAGCTGCTTACGTTGAAACAGGTGTGATAGGCGACAAAACTTCGTGGGAGACTGCTGAGTACCAAAAAGATTGGGGCTTAGCTGCTATGCATGCTTCAACTGCATATTCTCTCGGATATAACGGTTCCGGTGTTACAGTCGGCGTCATGGATTCAGGGGCCCTTTTGTCACATCCTGACCTCAACTCAGATAGAATCACCGGAGATCATGTAACCGGAGAATATGGTTCTAACGGTAACCGTTATCCACAGTCTGTAATTACAACAGTTTATCCTGGACAACAGCCTACATCGGCAGAGGGACAACCTTTCACAAAAGGGGAAACCTTTGAAGTTACAGGAAACTGGATGGAAGGTGTCAATGATTCTCATGGTACACATGTCACAGGCTCTGTCGGTGCTAACAGAGACGGTTCAGAGTTTCACGGAGTTGCCTGGGGAGCTAACGTTATTGTGGGAAATACAGGAGCAACCGATAATAATAACTATGGCCCCTTCCAAGATTATCAATATTTTTATACTAACTGGAAATCTTTAGCCGATAAACTTGTAGCTGCAAATGGCCAAGAACGCGGCGGTGTTATCAACAACTCCTGGGGCACAAACATCCGTATTGGTGTTCTTCAGCAATACAACGGAACAACAAAAAGATGGACGACTTTAAATGCATTACCGACTGTAGCTGAAGTCGAAGAAGCAATGAAAAAAGCTAATGCCGGCACAGTAGAAGCTCCACAGGATGGCGATGTCCGTCTTAATTTCAACGGCCATATTCCTACTAATAACGTTGCTCAGGCAGAGTACGAGTATTTCTATCATAACAAGCTCTATGGCGGACTCAATAAGAGTTTCGTTGATGCTGCATACGACGCAGTAAAGGGAACAAAAGTCGTCCAAATTTTCACCACAGGAAATAGAGACTCAAACAATCCCTTCTATCGTCCTTTATTCCCCTACTTTAATCCCGAAGCTGAAAGTCAGTGGATTGCTGTTGCCGGTTTAGGCAAAGCCGCAGATTTTACAGACGACAGTCCAAAGTACAAACTCATGGATACATGGAATGAGGCCGGGCTTGGTAAGTGGTGGACAATTGCTGCTCCAGGAAGCGGAATCTATGGCTCCAAAGTTAACGCGTCTACCGGTGAAGCTCAGTGGGGCAATAGTAGCGGCACCTCCATGTCAGCACCGCACGTTGCCGGCGCTATGACCGTGTTAATGTCACGTTACGCCAGTATGGATGCAACCCAAGTACGCGACGTGATGTTTACAACTGCAAATCACAAAAATGCAGATGGCTCTAATATGCAAGGCTGGGACAACAAAGATGGTTCCACACCGGCAGAAGGTGAAGTTTCCGATGCTATGGGCTGGGGTGTTCCGGATCTAGAAAAAGGAATGTATGGTCCAGGCCAATTCCTCGGAAAATTTGATTACAAGTTAAATGCAACTCCACTTGACGTATGGACAAATGATATTTCAGAAGTTGCATTAAAACAAAGAGAAAAAGAAGACAAAGCCTGGATGGAACTCACCAAGAATGGTACAGATATCAGTGCAGGTGGCGATTATGAACTCGGGGAAAACTTTGTAGTTGGTGATGGAGACGGAGACTTCACAAACCATGTTATTTCAGCTGAAGATGCAAAACAGTGGCGAGCTGAATATTTTGCAAAGCGGGCAGCTGCTATCCAAAATAAGATTGACAATGGTCTTTACAGCGG
>CANTYJ010000075.1 GCA_947854175.1 uncultured Turicimonas sp.
CCGCTGTAAAGACCATTGTCAATCTTATTTTGGATAGCAGCTGCCCGCTTTGCAAAATACTCCGCACGCCATTTTTCTGCATCAGCTAAAGAAATTACATGGTTAGTGTAATCATCGTCCCCGTCGACTACTACGAAATTGTTTCCAAGCTCATAGTCTCCGCCCGCCGCTATATCAGTTCCATTTTTTGTTTTTTCCATCCATTCCAGATCTTCTTTCTCACGTTGTTTGAGAGCAACTTCTGAAATATCGTTTGTCCAAACATCTAGGGGAGCAGCGTTTAACTGATAATCGAATTTTCCTAAGAGTTGACCGGGACCATACATTCCTTTGTCTAGATCAGGAACGCCCCAGCCCATTCGGTCAGAAACTTCTCCTTCTGCGGGAGTGCTTCCATCTACGTTGTCCCAGCCGGTCATGTTACTTCCATCCGGATTCTTATGATTGGCGGTAGTAAACATGACTTCGCGAACCTGTGGAGCAGTCATCCCAGGATAGCGAGACATAAGCACTGTTAAGGCCCCGCTCACATGAGGAGCTGCCATAGAAGTCCCACTCCAGGAGTTAAACGAAGGAGTTCCTAAGTCTCCAACCGGATCCCCGTTAGCATTGGTCCCTTTGTTAGGAGTGACGTAACTGCCGTCTACCACAGAGGAAGAATAAATGCCGGAGCCCGGTGCAGATACAGTCCAATATTTACCTAAGCCAGCCTCGTTAAAACTGCTAACCAGAGAGTAATTGCCGTCTTTGCCTTTGGAGAGACCTGCTACAGCAATCCAGTTATTTTCAGCTTCTGGGTTGAAGTACGGATACAGAGGACGATAGAAAGGATTCTGCATATCTCTGTTACCGGTAGTAAATACTTGAACCACATTAGTGCCTTTGACAGCATCCCAGGCGGCGTCTACAAAGCTTTTGGTTCCTTTTGTGCCATAAACTTTATTGTGAAGGAAAAATTCGTATTCAGCTTCAGCAACACTATTAGTTGGAATATGTGTAACGCTTGTGCCAACTCTATAGTTAACACCGTCGATCTTGTCTAAGTCGGCAATGGTCAGGTTGCCATCATTCACCCATTTGCCAGTGTCAGCATTGTATTTTTGAAGCCGATAAATTCTTATATTAGTTCCGTAGGAATTGTTGATAACTCCGCCTCTAAACTCTCCGTTGGCCTGTATCAAGGTGTCTGCTAACGTTTTCCAGCCGTTATAGAAAAAGCCATAATCGAGGAAAGGACCGTAGTTACTATCATCGGAACCTCCGGTATTAGCACCGTAAATATCAGCTCCCCAGGCTACACCATGATGGTTTGCACCATCTCGGTTAGCACCAATAGTACCAATGACGTGTGTTCCATGAGAGTCGTTCACTCCTTGAACCCATTCACCGGTAATTTCAAAGGATTCTCCTTTGACATATTCTCCGTCAAAGATTGCTCCTTGCGGATATCTGTTACCACTAGAGCTATATTCTCCCTTTTGATTGATGTGGTGCCATCTGTCTCCGCTTAATTCAGGGTGAATATACAAAAGAGCTCCGGAGTCCATCATTCCGACTGCGACTCCTTGTCCGTTATAGCCCAAAGAGTAGGCTGTAGAGGCATTCATTGCTCCCAGACCCCAATCTTTTAGGTACTCGGCTGTTTCCCAGGAAGTTTTATCTCCGGTTACGCCCGTTTCGACATAGGCTCCAATAGAGGTTCCGGCACCCATAAACAAGGTGGCAGCTAAAGCAATACTCAATGCAGACTTTGATCTCTTGCCGTGAGTTTTTTGAACTTCACTGGTCGTGACAAAAGCTTGTCTGGCATCGCTCCAAACTGACTTAAAAGTCTTATTCATATAATTCTCCTATCGAGTATTGAGTAGAACAAGTCATAACAATTCGTTTACTTGAACTACGTTGGTTATTCTTAAAGGGAACGATATTTACAAGAACGGGGGTAACCATTACAAAAATTATTAATTGGAACCTTTGAGATGAAACGCTTTAACTGAACCATTTAAATAGATTGATTTTTTTCTATTTATGAACTGTAATTAGGAAGAATTAGCTTCTAATTGAAATCAAAAAAGGTTTTTATTAGGAGAAATAACAGTTGGCTTTTAATAGGTTAGGATTTCAATAGTATGTACGACAGACATTTAGATATATTTGTGTTAGTAGCTGAGTACAAAAGCTTTTCAAAAGCCGCAAAAAAACTTAATGTATCCCCGCAAGCAGTTTTAAAACAAATTCAACTTCTTGAAGATAGGCTTGAATTAAAATTATTTAGTCGATCGCCTAACGGTTTGGTTTTAACTGGGGGGGGGTAAATCGATTTTAGATAATGCGAAATATTTAATATCTTATTCAAATGAAGCCAAGATTAGAGCCAAAATGATAGAAGAAGATCATGCAAATCTAATCAGGTTTGGTTCTTCTTCCATGTCTCCTGTGAACTATTTAAAAGATATTTGGCCTTTTATTCTCGAAAGATATTCCAAGTTGCGGGCCGACATTATTCCCTTCGATAACAATAGGATCACTGTAAACGAGATTTATGGACATTTAGGAGAGAGAATTGACATTGTTGCAACCGCCTTTGACGAAGAATTTCTTAGAGAAAATAATTGCAACTCTTTAAAGCTGACAGAGATGCCATTAAAAATTTTGGCCTCCTTCAGAAATCCCATATTCACCAAAGAAATTCTGTCTGTCTCAGATCTGAGAGAACAAACAATATGGGTTTCAGAAGGCATTGGAATCAGAAATTATGAAGTAGCAAAAAGGTTTTTGATAAATGAAAAGAACATTGAATTAAAGACTTATCGTTTTCTCGATTTTTCTTTGCTCAATAAGTGCGCAAATTCAAATGATTTAGTACTTGGTATTGATGTGTGGGGTAAAACTCATCCGCTTATTAAGAGTATTTCTCTGGATTGGGATTTTAGATTACCTTATGGTTTTGTTTATCCACAAAAGCCTTCAATTCCGGTTTCTCGTTTTATTGAAATGGTTTTGCCCGCCATAAAAAATTTGGGATACAACCCGCTCTTGTGAGCCTACTTTAATAGGCGAATTAAATACAGGACATCCTTTCATTAAACCTATTTTCTTGTATTGGGTATGGCCCTTTAAACAAATATAAAAACTTGTTAACCTCAAAAGAAAAGTAAGGGATCAGAACAATGTTTTGTTCTTAGACAAAGAAAAAGGATCAAAAGTGTTCTCATTAATTTCTGAACCAAAATATCTCGTAGCTCAGTGGCTTTGGGAATTTGTTTATTTCATTCTCAAACCCTTCGGCCTTCAATCGTCGATTAATACTCAAGCCATCCTTTACGTTGTATGTGTGATATTGCTAGCGTTGGCTATCGGCTATGCTCTGAGAAGAATCATTCTCTTAACAACAGTTAAATTAAAAATCTTTGATAAAACGGCTTTAGGGGAAAGAATTAAAAAACTTCACACGTTGGAGTCATGCACTTTATTTATTGCCCCGTCTGTTTTTCTTTGTTTAGGTTCATTTGCCTTTGATGACGGAGATACCTTTCTCTTAATTCTTCAAAAGGTTGTCACTGTTTACCTGATAATTACATTAGCTATTGCCGTCTGTGCAATTCTTAAATTAGAGTGGAACATCGTTGACGCAAAATACAACACGAAGAATCTTCCTTTAGATGGTGTTTACAACATGGGTTGTGGCATTGTCTGGATCATCGCAGTTATCCTTAGTGCCTCGACACTCATGGACAAATCTCCAGTATCACTGCTAGCCGGGTTGGGTGCAGTGTCTGCTGCTCTGTTATTGATTTTCAGAGACAGTATTCTGGGATTGGTGGCTACCTTACAGTTGTCTTCCAACGATATGGTTAGAAAAGGCGACTGGATAGTGGTAGACGGAACTTCAATTAACGGCAGCGTTCTGCAGGTGACTTTAACTGCAGTAAAGGTACTGAATTGGGATAATACGACTTCCTTAATATCACCATACAAACTGGTTTCCGGCTCTTTTCAGAACTACCGGAGTATGTTTGAAATTGGAGCTCGTCAGATTCAGTCAAGTATCTACATAGATCCTTGTACTGTTAAATCAACCACGAAAGAACTCTTCGATAAAATTGCAAAACAATTTCCGATTATGGCTAAAGCAATTTCTGCCGCAACCTCAGAAAATGGTCTTGCATTAACTCAGGATCCGCTTCAAAGCGGTATGGCAACGAACCTTGGCTTATTCAGAGCTTATTTGTTTGCATACTTGAAACAGCATCCGAAGATTGCTCAGGATCAGTATTTATTAGTTGATCTTCAGAATGAAACAGAATTCGGAATACCTTTACAGATTTATTGCTACTCCAACAATACTTCTTGGGTGCCGTATGAACAGATTCACGATGAAGTTTTGGAACACGTATTTGCAATGGCACCTGAATTTGACCTGGGACTCTGTAATTTCAGTAATTACAGCAATGCTGTAACACTGACCAATCCAATGTTCCAAGGTCAACCGGCCGAACAAATTAAAGCTTTTCCAGGCTCTGCCAAAGTAAATTAAATCAGCATTGTCGAGAACAACATCTTATTCCATTCTGGCATTTACTGATAGAGGTTCTGAACAAAACCTATCTAAAAAGAAAAGCAATTTTTTTCAGAGTAAGAGGTCCGAAGGGACCTCTTACAAAGTTAGACCATGGCCTTAAAGTTTAGATACTTGGATACCACAGAGTCTGCCAAAAGTGAAAATATCACAGATGGCGTTTCCACCGAGACGGTTTGTGCCATGGATTCCGCCTGTGACTTCTCCGACAGCGTACAAGCCGTCAATCGGTTTACCATATCTATCAATAACTTGGCTATTTGGATTAATAACTACGCCGCCCATCGTATGATGAACACTCATTCCGGAGTAACCGGCCCAGAACGGGGCCTTTTCAATTTTGGTCAGATTACGTGGAGCTTTTCCGAGCTTGTCTTTTTGAGCATCAACTCCGGCATTAAATTCTTCAATCGTGGCTTTAAGGGCGACAGGATCGACTCCCATTTTGTTAGCTAGCTCTTCAATAGTGTTAGCTGTCCAAGCGTCACCTGTTTCTAAGCCTTTTTTAGCCATAGCTTGATGGCCTGGGTTTAGATCGCCGAATCCTCTGGAGTCAACGATAGCATATCCGGTTTGCTTCGGAAGACCAAGAACGGCATCTCGGATGTTGTCTCGTCTTTCATCTTCTCGGATGAATCGTTTACCGTCGGGACCAACCATTATGAAGTTCTTTGCGTACAGGTGAAGAATAATTCTCTGTTTTCTTCCCGGAGGGCAGCCCGGATTGCATTGAATGAAATCCATGCCAACAGTGTCTGCACCAATGTCTTGCATTAAAGGTACTAAGTCACCGGTGGAGCAGGGAAGATTTGTGGTTGTCAAATTAAGCATGCGGGGATCATATTTAGCTCGCATTTGCGGATTTGCTCCATAGCCACCTGTGGCGACAACTACAGCTTTATTTGCCTTGACAGTCTTGTGATCCCCTTTTTTGTCCACATATTCTGCGCCGATTACCTTACCGGATAGCTGGTTTTCTCGGAACAGGCGTACAACTCGAGAGTTGGTAAAGATTTGTACGCCTTCCTTATCACATTGTGGTTTTAAGACTTTAATGTAATCGCTTCCTAGGGAACCGAATGGAGCATGACAGCGTGGATAAAGACCTCCGTAAATTTGATAGACATCATCTTTAAACTTCATTCCCATATCCTGCAACCATTTGACAGCATCATAAGAGTTTGCAGTCATAGTTTTAACCAGCTCTGGATTTGCTCTTCCATCACCTCCGGCTAAAGTCTGTTCTGCGTGAAGTTCGGGACTGTCTTTAATGTTTTGCTTCTTCTGTCGGACCGGATCAACAGAATTGAATCCGCCTCCGGAAATAGAAGTGTTGCCACCAACAAACGGCATTTTTTCAAGAATGATAATATTCTTGACTCCGTTCTGAGCTGCGGAAACTGCTGTGGCTAACCCACCGCCACCTGCACCGATAATCAAAAGGTCCGCGGTTTGATCCCATTTCTGAGGGGTAGAATCTGCAGCATGAGCTGCAGAAGGCAATGAAATGGATGTCAGGAATCCGGCCGCACCAGCCGCTGTACTGCCTAAGAAACTTCTACGGGATAATTTAGACATTGTGTTTCTCCTTGGTAGGTTATTTGACCTAAGGACAATGCTACAGAATTGAGATTCTTATATTGATACCTCTTGGTGTATTGCTTTTCTGGTTAATTTGTGTTAATAGCAGATTCAGCAGCAATCATTCCATAAGTGAGAGCATCGCAAATACCGTTGCCACCGATTCTATTTTTCCCATGGATGCCTCCGGTACACTCTCCGGCTGCAAATAATCCTGATATTACGTTTCCGGTGCGATCCAAACATTGTGCCTTCGAGTTAATTCTCAAGCCTCCCATCGTGTAATGAATTGACATCGATGTTCTAGCTGACCAAAAAGGAGGTTTAATGATTGGATTGTTGATTCCTTTGTTGATAGTTTCGTTATAAGTTTGGACAGCTTTTTTAAGATTTTTTGCCGGCACTTTCATTTTAAAAGCAAGTTCTTCAAGCGTGTCTCCCTTAAAAGCATCTCCGCTTTCAATGCCTCGGATGGCATCTCTTCTCATTAAAAGGTCATATGAATTAAAACCGTCATTATCGATGACCGAGAAACACATTTTCCCTGGTTGGTTGAGAACTGCTTCTTTTAATAAATTGCGGCTTTCTCCTTCGTCAGTGAAACGATTTCCTTCAGAATTAACCAAAATAAATCTTGAAACGTCATTATGGAAGCGTACTCTGATCTTGCCGGTAGGGTGAACTCCGGGTAAGCACTGGATGTTTTCCATCTGGATAAGCTCACACCCGATTTTTTCTGCTGCTAATAAAACTTCCCCTGTTGAACCGGGACCACAGTTATGAGTAAGATTAGCCAGCCTTGAATCATACATTGCCACGAGTTTGGTATTAGCCCCAAACCCTCCTGCAGTAAGAATGACTGCTTTCTTGGCATATAGAGAAAAAAGTTTATTAGAACTGTCCGTATATTGAACACCTGACACTCTGCCATTTTTATCTCTAATTAAGGTTGTGACTTTGCAGTTCTTTCTTATTTCGGTTCCATTTTCCATGGCTTTTTCACTTAATGTGTTGATGTAGCCTAAACCGTTTGGAAGACTTGGGACGTGGCATCTTGGATAGTGCGATCCATATATTTCGATCACTGTGTTTTGAAATTGAACTCCTTGAGCTTCAATCCATTCAAGCATTCTGGGAGAATGGCGGACGAGAGTTCTAATCAAATCTGGATCTCCTTGTTTCTCTCCTTTCGAGTAGATATCATGAAAATGTTTTTCTTCATTGTCAAAGATCATAAGAGGACCTTGCCTTTTTGGATCTACTACTCCTAAATAACCACCACTGATTAACGTATTGCCACCAATTTTTGATTGTTTTTCAAGAACAACAATTTTCCCTTTATAAAGTTCTGATGCACGGGCGGCAGCTGCTAGACCGGCCCCTCCGGCCCCAACAATAATAATTCCTGCCTCTTCATGGAAATTCAAAAAAGCATTGCAGGTTGAACTGCTACATATAGCAGACGTCCCAATGAGGGAATAGATAAAATCTCTTCTTTTCATTGTCTGGAAGCCTTGCCAATTTCTCTTAAAAAATCTGTAAGTTCAACGATAGTTCTAACTTGAAGTTTTTCTAAGATTGAAGAACGATATTTTTTAACTGAGTTTTCGGAGATTCCTAAATCAATGGCAATGACTTTATTTGCTGTACCGTTTGCAACTAGTGGAGCAATAGTCTTTTCTCGCTCTGTTAGAAGGTTGTAATAGTTATTCTTGCGCTCAAGACTAAAACTTCGTTCTCTTGACAGAATGTTTTTATTAACTGCACTTTTAACGGCTTCCTGTAGTCGTTCATCTTCAGCAGGCTTGACCAAAAAATCAATTGCACCTTTTTTCAAAGCAGAGACGGCCATGTCGATATCTCCATGTCCGGTTAGAAAGATAATTGGCAAATCGATTTTTCTTTCTTTCATTAAGGCCTGTAACTCTACTCCATTTAAGCCTGGCATTCTGATATCCAATACTAAACAGCCCGGCCGTTGAAAATCATCTTGTTTGAGGAAGTCTTCCGAGGATAGATATTGAACTGTTTGCCATCCGTCCATTCTAAGAAGAAAACTTTCACTTCTTAGCACCATTTCATCATCATCGATAAGACGAACGAGCGGAGTAAGTTTCTTATATATTTTCATTTTGTAGTTTTTGGAATGTAACTGAAATGTTAAGGCCTTGTGGTTCAAGCTGTTCAAAATAGATCTTTGCTCGATACTTTTCAACAATGGCTAAGATTATGCTTAAGCCCAGTCCTAAGCCGTCAGATTTAACAGATTCTTGAAGAGCACTTCTCATTTTTTCTAGCTTCTCTTTCGAGATCTTTGGACCGTTATCGGTCACACAGATAGTGACTCCATTCTCAGAATTAGTAACGGAGCATAGGATTCTTGCTTTTTGGCCTAATGGTTCCACAGCTTCAGCAGAATTCTTTAGTAGGTTGAAAATCAACAATTCAATTTCTAAAGGGTCGGCTTCAATAAAGGCATCGGAAATAAGGTTTGTCGAGATTTCTACATTTCCCGGAGCAAAAGCCTTAATAGAATCAACAGCTTTTTGAGCACAGTCAGTCAATGAAACAATAGGCATATGCCCTGTAGGTGCTTTACTGTAGCTACGGACTTTTTCAACAATTTCAGCCGCTCTTCTTATTCCTTTATCTATTCCCGAGACGGCTTCATTCAAAATTTCGTCAGAGTTACCACTTTTATTCAAATACTTCGAGAGTCCTTTGGAATAATTGGCCACGGAAGAAATAGGTTGCTTAAGTTCATGGGCTAAAACTGATGAAATTTGGGAAATCATTCCTCTTTTTTCAAGTTGAGTTAATCTCTTAAGTCTCTTTTTTGCTACTTCGGACATTGCATCTCTTTGGGAGATTGCCATACGTAGTTCTTCAGTTCTTTTGAAAACTAATTGGTTAACACGGATAACGTGGAATAAGAGACAGCAGATCGCTAGAAAAGCCAAAAATAATTCTTTCTGGAAACGGACGGCCAATGTAAAAATAGAAACTTCTTTTTCAGAATAAGGTCCGATCTTTAAATTCTCAAATAGTCTGTGGACTCCAAGGAAATCACTTGCAATGCTCCAATCGGATTTTGTTAAAGAGTTCGGCATTGTAAGAAGGGAAAGAGTCAGTTCTCTAACAAGTTTTGGTTCAGCTTTCGGAAATGAAGAAAAGACCACATCTGGAAATAGGTCTGTTGAACTCTTACAAACCGATGAACCCTCTTTCACTCCAATGATCTTGAAATTTTCCGGATTTATTTGCTTATTTTTTGCTAGCTGTTCAAATTCGCATGTTGGGATAACTGCTACGTCAGCTTTACGACTCAAAATGTAGCTTAAAGGTCCTGGTGAACCATAGTTAGTAAATAGAACTTCAGAAAAAAAATTGTTATGGTCAAAACCATGAGAAGTAATTTCATACAATGCGCTTAACCACCCGGCCAAAGATGATTTTTCGTATGCTACTGCTTTCTTGTCTTTGAGGGAGGAAATGTTTTCTCCTACGAAATCCTTAGAGGTAACAAACAGAGAGCCGACTGATTGTGAGGGATTTAAAGCAGATTCAGGTTTTCTTGTGACAATTTGCCTTAACCCCGAAGGTAGTTGATGAGCTGCAAAAAAACCGCTTGGCGAAAATAGAAAGTCGAATTGCTTTTTGTCCAAATCGTTGGAGTCGATATTGAGATCTATTTCTTCAGTAAAAAAGTTATTATTTGGATATTTTTTCCGAAGATATTCCATAGTCGGACCAAAACAATCCAAATAGAAAAAAGGATCTTCAGATTGAACGACACCGATTCTGACAATACTTTTTCCATCATGCATTTCGGCTGATGTCGCTTGTATACACAGAAGAATTGACGCGCAAACCACAATGACGGTCATCAATCTTACAACTGAATGACAAACTCTATGGAACATTCTTGAACTTGTAGGATTCTGATTAACGGTTTTTAGATAACTGGAAGAAGAAAAGTGTAAAGCAGTTAAGAAGGAATAAAACAGTCAACCTGGTGTAATTACGAATAAAATCTTTTGTCCTTAAGCAAATATAAATTTCAAAAAGTGGCCATAAAACAACGCAGAAAACGGTTTTTAAGAATGTAGCAGAGGTCAGAGTTCCAATATCAAAAATCGTCTATGAATAATTTTATTTGTGATGCTAAGTTATCGAATTCCTTTAAAAATGTAATCATTTTTTTACAAACATTGATCGCGTTAGATATTGCAGTTTTAACTACTGTCTATGGTGATATCACTAAGGTTGAGTAATCTTAACAATAAAATAAAACTGAGCCCGTAAGGGACTGAACAAATTTTTGGAATTTAATGAATAAGATATGACAGCAAAAGACATGAGAACAACAGCCTTAATGCTATTCCATTTTGACGGGCCTGGCGTGGAATCTAACGCTATGAAAGTACAGGTGTTGGCACCTTCTTTAATTGCCCTTAATAAACTGATTTGCGACTTGAACGCCTTCCTTTCAAAAGGAGAGTCAAACGTTCAGTTATATGTGAATGCTTTCAAACCTGGGAGTTTTGGAATTGAGCTCCTGTTAGATGCAAGCATAGTAAATCAAGTTAAAAATTTTTTTACTAGCTCTGGAATTACTGCTGTTTTAAATATCCATAGTCTCATTCATGTCATCATCGAAATCTTTTTGCTAAAAAAGTGGCTCGAGGGGAAAAAGCCGGATGTAATTAAAGATGTTCCCGACGATGATAAAAAAGTTGAAATTCGTATTGCAAATAACTCATTAATCATTAATAAAAATACGTTCAATATATATTTTGAAAATACCGAAATCCATGAGGAAATGGACAAAGTAGTTGCACCTTTAGAGACCGATGGAATTAATGAAATAAAACTCTCTTCATCTGAAGAAATATTTGCTCTTAGCAAGGAAGAATATAAAAGTTTTGTAGGTGGTGACGCTTCTAAAGAATTTTCCGAAAATACCTTAAGAAATATTGTGTTATTGGTAAAGGCTCCATATTTTGAGTTAGGACGTAAATGGAAAGTTCAAATGGGAGATCAACTTATTTTTGTCGCCATTAGTGACGATAAGTTTATGAGCGACGTTCTTGAAGGAAAAGAGAACTTTTCTACAGGAGACGTTTTAGTTGTTGATTTAATGATTTCTCAATCTATTGAAAACGATAAAATTATTACTTCGTATAATGTACTTAATGTCTTGGAGCACAAAAAAGCACCTAGACAGTTGACGATTCCTCTTTGATGATTCTTTTCTACACATTAACGGTCAGGCCGACTTTCCGTTCATGTACAACTTTGATCTACTTTACAAAAACGG
>CANTYJ010000076.1 GCA_947854175.1 uncultured Turicimonas sp.
TATGCTTCTATCGTAAAGGAACGGCAGTGTCTTCACTGCCGTGTGATAGGATGTCTACAGGGAAACTACTGACAGTTTGGATTTATAGCGGAATTTTGAAAGTTTTTACGGGCGCACTCTCACAAGAGCACTTTCAGGTTTTAAACTGAAAAACTAGATCCACAGCTGCATGTTGTTGTAGCGTTCGGATTCTTAATAACGAATTGTGCGCCTTCGAGATCTTCCTTGTAATCGATTTCTGCGCCAACCAAATATTGGTAGCTCATGGAGTCAATTAACAATGTAACGCCGTTTTTTTCCATAGTTGCATCATCTTCATTGATTTCTTCATCAAATGTGAAGCCGTATTGGAAACCGGAGCAGCCACCGCCTTGTACAAATACTCGAAGTTTAAGATTCGGATTGTTTTCTTCTTCAATGAGTTCTTTAACTTTCAGGCTCGCAGCATCAGTAAAGATGATTGGATCAGGAAGTTTGATGTCTTCTGTTGTTTGAACGTTCTCTACCATTGTTTTTTCCTTAAATTAAGTTTGTGTTCGTAAATTATAGGAAAGTCGTCAACCCGTGAATAAAAAATACTCAAAATTTAACAAAGTTTTCCTATTTTTTTTTATTCGGTTAGCAGTTATCAGGTATTGATAGATCCTATCAATTTATAATTTTTCCACTATATATAGTTATCCAATGATACAAAGGAGCCGTTAATGTTCAAGAAAACAGATACCCTTGCAAAAGTAGATCCGGAACTATGGGGCAGTGTCCAACGTGAAGGACAGCGTCAGGAAGATCAAATTGAACTAATCGCTAGCGAAAACTATACGTCACCGGCTGTTCTTGAAGCTCAAGGTTCCGTATTAACAAACAAGTACGCAGAAGGGTATCCGGGAAAAAGATACTATGGCGGCTGTGAATATGTTGATGAAGTCGAAAAACTTGCTCAACAGAGAGCTCTAGAACTGTTTTGTAAGCCGTTAAATGTCGATATGGCTGTTAATGTACAGCCTCATTCCGGTGCTCAGGCCAATATGTCTGTATTTTTTGCATTGCTTAATCCCGGTGATACTGTTATGGGAATGTCGTTGGCTGAGGGCGGACACTTGTCTCATGGCATGAAATTAAACATGTCCGGCAAATGGTTCAATGTAGTTAGTTATGGCTTGAACGACAAAGAAGAAATTGATTACGATGCAGTAGAGGCTCTGGCTCTTGAACATAAACCGAAGATCATTATTGCCGGAGCTTCAGCTTATTCTTTACGTATTGACTTTGAACGTTTTGCTGAAATAGCTAAAAAAGTAGGTGCCTATCTGATGGTAGATATGGCTCACTATGCGGGTCTTGTTGCTGCCGGCGTATATCCGTCCCCGTTCCCTTATGCAGATATCGTTACAACTACAACGCATAAAACTCTCAGGGGTCCCAGAGGCGGCTTGATTTTCTGTAGACCTGACCTCGAAAAAGCTATTAATATGGGCGTCTTCCCGGGTGTCCAGGGAGGTCCTTTGATGCATGTGATAGCAGCAAAGGCTGTCGCTTTAAAGGAGGCCTTACAACCGGAGTACAAAGAATACGGTAAGCAAGTTGTAAAAAATGCTGTAGCTATGGCCGAAGTTTTACAGCAAAGAGGGTTGAGAATTGTTTCCGGCGGCACCCAAAGCCATGTGATGCTTGTTGATCTTCGTTCTAAGAATATTACCGGTAAGGAAGCTGAAAACATTCTCCATGAAGTTGGAATCACTGTTAACAAAAACTCCATACCAAATGATCCTCAAAAGCCGTTTGTCACCAGTGGTATCCGCGTTGGAACGCCTGCAATGACAACCCGTGGAATGAAAGAGGATCAAGCAAGAGAAGTTGCTTCTTTAATTGCAGATGTGCTGGATAATCCTACCAATCAAGATGTACTGAACAATGTCAAAGAACGTGTTCAAAGTCTAGTCGCTGACTTTCCGGTCTACAGACAAACTATCTGATAGGTGATTCCATGCTGTGTCCTTATTGTGGTCATTCTGACACTCAAGTAATAGATTCCCGTACCAGTGAGGATGGGACTATCGTCAGACGACGCAGAAAATGTCCAAAATGCAATAGCCGGTTTACCACATACGAGAAGGCTGCACTTTTTATTCCGATGCTGATAAAACGGGATGGCCTGACCAGAGTTCCTTATAGTCAGGAAAAACTAAGGAAATCGATGGAACTGGCACTAAGAAAAAGACATGTAAAAGCTGAGCTGATTGAAGGAGCTATTGAACGCATTGAGCGGAACCTGAAATTGAGAAAAGAAAAGGAAATCTCAACTAAGGAAGTTGGAAAACTAGTAATGTCTGAGTTAAGACAGCTCGATCCGGTAGCTTACCTGCGTTTTGCATCTGTTTATTTCAATTACTCAAAAGCGGAAGATTTCGCAGAAGCTTTGAAAAAACTTGGCGATACATTAGAAGTGGAAAATAAGTCATGAGCTTTTCTGATATTAGTTTTATGAAAAGAGCACTGGCGTTGGCTGAGCAGGCTCTTCCAAACTGTCCGCCAAATCCGGCAGTTGGTTGTGTCATTGTTAAAGATAGACGAATCATCGGCGAGGGCTATACTCAGGAAACCGGTAAAGCTCACGCTGAAGTGATGGCCTTAAGAGACGCAGAGCAAAGAGGAGAATCTGTTGAAGGAGCGACCGTATATGTGACACTTGAACCATGCTCACATTATGGCCGTACACCTCCTTGCGCTCTGGCGTTAATGAATGCAAAAGTTGCAAAGGTTGTTGCTGCACTCAAAGATCCGAACCCGGCAGTTGCAGGGAAGGGACTGAAAATGCTTGAAGATAAAGGCATTGAGGTTGTCTGTGGAGTATGTTCTAAAGAAGCTGAAGAAATGAATATCGGATTCTTAAAGCGTATGAGCACAGGCCGTCCTTTTGTGCGGACAAAAATTGCCATGAGTCTTGACGGAGACACCGCCTTAGAGAACGGTAAAAGCAAATGGATTACAGGAGAGTTAGCCAGGGAAGACGGACACTGCTGGAGAGCCCGTTCAGGAGCGATTTTGACCGGTGCAGGAACCGTCATTGCGGACGACCCTTTGATGAATGTACGTTTAGATTACGTCAAACGGCAACCGCTTAAAGTTGTTGTGGACTCTAACATCACTCTTAATCCGGAATTGCAGATTTTTCAGACCGGAAAAGTGCTTTTGGTTTGTGCCAAGTATGACATTGTCAGAGCACAAACCTTTGAAGACATGGGAGTTGAAGTTCTGGAGCTTACAGGAAAAGACGGAAAAGTTGATTTAAATTCTCTTATTGAAGAATTAGGCAGACGAGAAATCAACGAAGTGCACGTTGAAGCCGGCCCGAGGCTCAACGGGGCTCTGGCTCAGGCAAATCTGGTTGATGAATATCTGCTTTATGTCGCACCGAAGTTTATGGGACCGGGCAGAAGGGCATTAGAGCTTCCTGCATTTACAGATTTATCTCAGGTTCCTCAATTTCAGTTTGAATCCATAGTACAGATTGGTCCTGATGTACGTTATCAGTTGAGACCACTAAAATAACAAGGTATTTTTTAGGAAGAGGAACAATGTTTACAGGTATTATTCAGGCCGTTGGCCGTATCCGCGATAATGAAGAAATCGGTGACGGATTGAGAATTCACGTTGAAGCTCCGGAGTTGGGCTTGGATACTGTCAAAATCGGAGACTCCATTGCTATCAACGGAGCCTGCATGACAGTCGTTGAAGTTGATGAAAAACGCTTCAAGGTCGACGTTTCTGCGGAATCGTTGGAAAAGACAGCCGGCTTAGACGGTTGGGGTTATGTCAACCTTGAAAAAGCAATGAGACTTGGCGATCGTCTCGATGGTCATATTGTCAGTGGGCACGTTGACGGAGTTGGTGAAGTCGAAGTTATGGAACAAAAGGCGGAATCCTGGCATTTAGTCGTCAGATGTCCGATGAAATTGGCCAAGTTCCTGGCATATAAAGGTTCAATCACAATTAACGGAGTATCTCTGACTATTAACTCAGTCGAAGATACACCGGCCGGAACAAGAGTTTCGATTAATCTTATTCCTCATACATTTGAACATACCTCGTTCAAATACACGAAGAAACGTGATTTAGTCAATGTTGAAGTTGATACAGTAGCCCGTTATATCGAGCGCATGTATTCTCTTTCTCACTGCTAATGCATTAAAGGTTAAGGTGCCTAAGTAGGTTTTGAATGGCGCCTTAATCATGCTCATTTTGTTAAAATCAAAAAATTATTCAGATTGGAGCCTGAAGTGGCAATTAATTTCATTGAGCCGAATAGAGACGGCAGTAACTTAAGGATTGGTATTGTATCGGCAAGATTTAACGATTGGGCTTGCAATGGCTTGATGGCTGCTTGTCTAGAACAATTAAGTGAACTTGGGGTCAAAGAAGAAAATATTACCGTCGTTACAGTTCCCGGTGCTCTTGAAATCCCGTTTGCATTGGACCAGCTCTACAAAACAGAAGATGTTGATGCCCTGATTGCCATCGGATGTGTCATCCGTGGTGAAACATATCACTTTGAACTTGTTGCCAATGAATCCTCACGTGGTATTACAAACCTTATTCTTAAAGAAGGGATTTCAATTGCCAATTGCATTTTGACTGTTGAAGACGAGGATCAGGCACGTGCACGCATTGAAGAAAAAGGTTCCGATGCAGCTAATGTTGCTGTAGAGATGGCACATCTTCGTTTAAGAACTTTAGCAAAAAATGCATAACAAAAGAAAAGGTTCAATAACATGGCAGATCTTCAAACCGAAGCTAAAACAGCAAAGAAAAGAGGAGGCCGAAGTGCTCGCAGGCGTTCCCGCGAATTCGCCCTCCAGGGAATTTATCAGTGGTTATTGACTAACAATGACCCGGATAAAATTGACTTGGAAATTTATCAAATGGAAGAGTTTCCGGAGTCCGATTCGGATTTTTACCGCAGCCTATTCCACGGAGCCGTAGAAAACTTCACTGCACTTGAGGAAGTCTACAAGAAACATTTAGACCGCGAGCCGGCTAATCTGTCTCCGGTTGAAAGAGCTATTTTGCTTATTGGAACATATGAGTTGAGTCATACAGTCACACCTTACAGAGTTATTATCAATGAAGGTGTTGAACTGGCAAAAAGCTTTGGCGGGACCGACGGATTCCGTTATGTTAACGGCGTCCTTGACAAGTTAGTTCCAGAGTTGCGCCCACACGAAGCACGTTAATGTCAGATGATTGTCACAGTCCGGGGCGTTCTACCTCCGGACAATCCCAATCTTTAGATGAGTTTGGACTTATCCAAAGATTTTTCGTTGATCAAAATTCCTATTCGAATGTCTGGCCGTTCCAAGGGATCGGCGATGACTGCGCCATTTTAGAACTTGGTTGTACCAGGCTTGCCGTCACAACCGATATGATGGCCCTCGGTACTCATTTCCTGGAAGATGCCGATCCTTTTACTGTCGGACAAAAGGCCTTGGCAGTTAACTTGTCGGACTTGGCAGCTTCAGGTGCTACTCCGAAAGCATTTTTTCTTTCATTATCTCTTCCTGCGGTTGATGTCGCGTGGCTTGATGGTTTCTCGAAAGGTCTTTTAAAAGAAGCCGCAACATACAATTGTCCATTACGTGGCGGAGACACGACAAAAACTGCCTCTGTTGACGGGAAGCCCGGTAAGACCTGTTTTTCCATTTGTGCCATTGGTGAAATCTCTTCAGGACCTGCGATGACTAGGGCAGGGGCAAGAGCAGGAGATGATATATGGGTTTCCGGAACGCCCGGTGATGCTTTTGCTTGCCTCGGGGAAATATGGAAAGAGTTCACGGTACCTTCAAGACTTTTGCCATACTTTAAAGCACGGATGGAGACTCCGACACCACGGGTTCATTTGGGCACCCAAATCAGACATTACGCTTCGGCATGCTGTGACATTTCCGATGGTCTGGTTGGAGATTTGAAGCATATCCTTGAAAGATCAAATGTGTCCGCCGTTCTCTTCTGGGAAGATTTTCCCCGTTCAGAGCAAATGAGTTTATTACCGGAGCTCGTGCAACAAAGATGCATCCTTGCCGGCGGGGATGATTATGAACTTCTTTTTACAGCTCCTAGGTCTGTTCGTGATTCAATAGAGGAGATTGGGAAGTCTGGAGGCGTAAAAGTCACCAGGATAGGAGAAATACTTCCGTCCGGAATTCCATTAAGGATACTGACTAAAGAAGAACAGAGCTTGCCGGTCATGAACTCATTTAATCATTTTGCATAAATGCTATGAAAGATTATTCTGTTACCGCCCCAAAATTTAAGACTGTTCTCCAAAATCCGTGGCTTCTTTTTACGACCTTTCTTGGTTCCGGATGCATTACGCCGGCACCCGGGACGTGGGGATCACTGGCGGCGTGGCTTGCTTTTGTCTTATTGGAACAAATAACCGGAAGACCGTTTATTTGGATTCTGACGATTGTATTTTTTGTTTTAGGCGTCATTGCAATTCCAAAGTGTGAACCTATTCTAAAAAAAATGGATCATGGATCTATCGTGATCGATGAAGTGGTTGCTGTTTGGCTGGTACTTCTTTGCTGTCCCTTAGGATTCTTTTGGCAACTAGCTGGTGTTTTGACCTTCAGGTTTTTTGATATTGTTAAACTGCCGCCTGCCTCAGGTTTGGATCGTGGGCCTCAATCAGGCTGGACAGTGATGATCGACGATATTTTTGCGGCAGTTTATACACTTGCCGTGGTTAATATCATTGCTTTCTTATTGTGTTATTTTTTGAATGCTGAATTAATGTGGAGTCTTTTTTGATGACAGAACAATTGGAAAATAAGCTGCTAGAGCTTGCCCGAGTTTTAAAAGAAAGAGAATTAAAAGTTGTGACTGCAGAGTCCTGCACCGGAGGATTGATCGCCGGAACTCTCACAAGTGTCGCCGGAGCTAGTGAATGGTTTGACCGCGGTTTTGTCACGTACAACAATAAGGCTAAAAAAGAAGTTCTGGGAGTATCTGAACGTATTCTGGATAAGTATGGTGCCGTCAGCAATGAATGTGTAGCTCAAATGGTTGTCGGAGCCTTAAAACACTCAGATGCACAAGTGGCTGTAGCAGTCAGCGGAATCGCCGGGCCTGGCGGAGAAGAACCTGGTCGTCCTGTTGGAACTGTGTTCTTAGGTTGGGGATTAAAAGACGAAGCTCCTAATATTATTCGTTACAGTTTTAATGGTAATAGAGCAGAGGTTAGAGCTCAGGCTGTTGAAGCAGCCGTAAATGGTCTGTTGGACTTGTTAGAAGGTTAAGAAATGAACGTTTGGGTTGATCTGGGTTGTTTGTTCCTGTTAATTTGCTTGAACGGCTTTTTTGCTATGAGTGAAATAGCAATTGTGACAGCCCGAAGAAGCCGTCTTCAAATGCTGGCCTCCGAAAATGCACCGGGAGCCAAATTAGCACTTCTACTTTCGGAAGAGCCGACAAGGGCACTGTCAACGATTCAGGTTGGAATTACTTCTATTGGTATTCTTTCCGGTATCGTTGGTGAAGCCGCTCTCGTTGATCCGCTTTCCCGAGTATTGATGGAATATTTTCCAATGAATGAGGCAACGGCAAGAGGCATTTCAATGGCTGTTGTTGTCGTCGGAATTACATATTTTTCCATTGTCATCGGAGAACTGGTACCGAAGAGAATCGGACAGATCGGAGCTGATGCTATCGCACGTTTTGTTGCCAAACCGATCCATATACTTTCCTATATTGCTCTTCCGTTCGTAAAATTGCTTTCGATTTCAACTGAGTTTCTTTTGAAAATCTTGGGTATTAAAGCTGATAACCAACAGCTCACTGAAGAAGAAATTCAGTCCATGATTGAAGAAGGAGGTGAGACCGGTGTTCTTGATGCACAAGAACATACCATGGTGAGAAACGTTTTCCGCCTTGATGACAGATCGGTTGCATCTCTAATGATCCCACGGGGAGAAGTTGAATTCATTGATTTAGAAGATACCCGCGAAGTCAATATGGAAAAGATTTTGAACTCCCCATACTCAAGGCTTCCTGTTTGTGAAGGCGGTCTTGACGACATTAAGGGGATTGTAACAACCCGTCAGCTTCTGAAGCAGATGGTACAAACCGGTAAACCCAATTTTAAGGCTAAAGATCAGTATGAACCTTTAGTTTTTGTTCCGGAGTCCTTAACCGGGATGGAACTTTTGGATAACTTCAGGACAAATTCTGCCTCCTTAGCTTTTGTTGTTGACGAATACGGCGCCATTTTAGGATTGGTTACTCCGCACGATGTTCTCGAAGCTATTGCAGGGGAATTTAAACCGAACGCTCCTGAAGATGCACAAATCATCAAAAAAGGAAATAATTCTTTTGAGGTTGACGGTCTGTTACCAATTCCTGAATTAAAAGACCTTCTCGATATTGATGAAGTGCCTGCGGAAGATGAAGATCATTACACGACTGTCGGAGGTATGGTTATGTTCCTTCTGGAAAGAATTCCGCGAGTTGGAGATAACGTCCAATGGGACGGCTGGAACTACCATGTTGTTCAAATGGATGGTAGACGCCTTGATCGAATCTTAATAACCAGAGTTCCGCAACAGGAAGAAAAGGCTCAAGACATCAAAGAAGAATAAAACGGATATGAGAAAAGTAAATGGTCCTTCGGGACCATTTTTGGATCTAATCCTGATTATTTGTTGAGCAAACAAAAGATGAGCCTTTAATACGATAAGTTGTCTAACTCTCAAACTGAAGAGGAAACAGAAAATTTGTGAAAGTTTGAATATTATCCGGGCCGTCCAAATTACCGCTTTTTCCAGTTAATAATTCCGGATTTGATAACACAAAAAACGCAAGTTTCGGTTAGTCGGCAATAATAGCGGCCCGGTGCCTGAAGTTTCTTAAATGAAATCGGTGGTCTCAGCATAAGAAACACCGATAACTTCATTACTCAATATATTTTCTCCTGTGTGTTTTAACTATGAATTTGCTTTTCTAACAAAGGTTGAGTTACGCCATCGACTCCAACTAAAGTCAGGGCGGTTAAAAATGCAATTTGCGGACCTTGGAATGCATTTTCAGAGTTCCACCATTCACTTAAGGAATGATTATTTGCTTCCACTCCGCCGGCTCCTAAAGTAGTAGCAGGTAGTCCATAGAACAGTGGAATATTTTGATCAGTTGCTGCTAAGGTGTATTTTTCCAGAGGTATCCCTAACGATTGAAGTGCCCCATAAGAGGCTTGAATGACAGAAGCATCATCTTTATTAACACCGGCTGGCCTGTCTCCAATCTGTTCAATCTTCAGTTTTACAGCATTTTCTTCTTCAAAGTCCCAGCGTTTATTTTCTTCGTCACATGCGTCTTGTATGGTTTTCAGCACAGTCTCAACAAATTTTTCCAAAGAAGGCTGGTCAAAACTTCTGATATCAAGCTCTGCCTCGGCTCTTGCAGCAATTGCATTGACACTTGTTCCGCCGTTAATCACTCCAAAGTTAAAAGTGCATTTAGGTTCATTTGGAACATTGAGTTCATCCACCTTAGTAATTGCACGTGCTAACCCGTGAATAGCCGAACCAACGATGCCAAACTTATGAAGACTGTGCCCGCCAAGGCTTTCAAAAATAATCCGATATCGTTTACAGCCTACGCTTCCTCTAAGTATTCTATGAACGTTTGCAGAGTCGATAGCTATCATTCCATCGTAATCATTTTTGGTTTTAAAGAGAAACTTGCATCCTCGTAGATCTCCATTGCCTTCTTCACCAAGGGTTCCGACAAAAACAATATCTCCCACTGTTTTAATTTTTTGGCTGGTTATACAACGTGCAACTTGAAGTAAAGAGGCTAATCCGGCCGCGTCATCCGATATTCCCGGTGCAAAATACTTTGTTCCTTCCCGAGTGACTTTGATAGGAGTACCTTCCTTAAAAACGGTATCTATATGAGCACCGATCACGAGAGTTGGTCCGTTACCTGTGCCTTCAAGTCTGCCTATGACGTTACCAATTTTATCTTGATGGACATCCGGGACTCCTGCTTCTGTTAAGAGTTGTGCAAAAACTTTTGCTCTTTGTTCTTCGTGAAAAGGAGGCGCCGGTACTTCGGTTAATTTGATTTGCTCATCAATTCGTTGTTGCTGTTGCTCTCGGGCAAGAGTGATCCCATTTTCTACTTGAGGACACGCTCTTAATTTAGCTATCAAATCTTTTGTTTTTTCTCCACAAATAGGTTCATGTACTTGAGTCATTTGATCTCCTTGGGTGATGTGTTTATGAAACCGGTTATATTCCTTTCAAAGGACTTGAATTTTTAAATATTTTTAATTATCAATTAAATATCGTTAAATTGCTATAAGGTATTCTGAGAAATTCTTTTTTAAAAGAGATTAAACATCAATAGGTTCTCTTAAAGTCTTAGTCTTGTTGTTTTTACTCCAAGCAAAAAGGTCGCAACTTTTTAAGACATTCATCTTAGTTTTTTCTTTGTAGAATACCGACAAAAAGGAAAAAGAAGATGCTAACCTCAACCATTCTGCAGTCAATTTCTGCATTATTTGTACTTTTAACACTCATTGGATTCGGACTTTGGCTTTCGACAAAAAAGCTGTTTGAAACCCCTAATAGCCGTGCAACGGTCTCAAAACTCGTTACCGCATCTCTCCCGTTTTTCTTGTTCTATTCGGTCATTTCGAAGTTTTCCCAGGAAGGCCTGATGGACTTATTGAAGTTTGCAGGAGTTCCATTTCTGACAGTTGCTATAAATTTCCTGATATCTATCCTCTTTATAAAGATGGGACTGGTTCGTCCTCACCTTAAAGGGACTTTTATTGCAGCATTTTCGGCAGCAACGGTTTTATTTGTCGGAGTGCCTCTAATTACAACAATGTATGGAACTGAAGGCATTCCTTATCTTTTGGTCTATTTCTTTGCTAATTGTGTTTTCATCTGGACAATCGGGCTTTTTAATATTCAGCTTGACGGAGCAAGAAAAGGAGACGGTATCACACCAAGACTTATTTCTGCTAAAAGTCTCAAAATGCTGTTTTCGCCTCCTCTGATGGGATTTTTGTTGGGTTTAGTGGTTGTGCTTCTAACGATCCCTATTCCAAATTTTATTGTGGTCTCGACAAAATATATTAGCCAGCTTACAACGCCGTTGGCATTGATATTTGTGGGAATTACCGTTTACTTCATCGGGTTTCAAAAATTAAAGAAAATGCCCCGGGAAGTATGGCTTGTTTTATTGTCGTGTTTCGTCATACGTCCGGTAGTTATGTATTTATGCACCATGCCGCTGGATATGGATATGCTGATGAGAAAATGCTTTATTTTGGGTTCAGCGTTGCCGGTTTCTTCCGTGATTGCTGTTCTTTCAAAATCGTACGGCGGTGACGAAGAGTTTGCTTCTGAGGCCATAGGAGCTAGTACCGTTGCAATGATTCCGGTTCTTCCGGTTCTTCTGATTGCAGTAAACTTAATTTGATTTGTTTATACAATCTGTTTGGTTATCAAAAAAACCTAAGGAAAATATCATGCATCTTTTAGTGAAAATGTCGGGAGCTCCTTATCAGAGAGGTTTTCAGTATGGAAACGCCGCTAAGGACAGAATTCAGAAAGTTATTGATGAATACAAGGTATTGTTTGAAAAAGAGGCTTTCATCTCCTGGGAGGAGGCGGTTGAGCGTGCAAAACCATACAAAGAACAGATTGCAAGCTATCGTCCGGATTTAATTGAGGAGATGCAAGGAATTGCTGATGGAGCAGGGCTCGGTTTCGAAATAATTTTGACTCTGAATTGCAGGTCGGAAATTATGTTTGCCAAAGCAGACAAAAATGAATGTTCTGTTATCGGTATTCCTCCTGAAGCAAGTGCAGAAGGACATACTTATCTGGCACAAAATTGGGATTGGTGGTCACTTGGTCTTGGAACGACGGTAGTCCTGGAAGTAGAGCAAGCACCTTTTGCCAAAACGCTGATAATTACCGAAGCAGGATTAGTTGGAGGCAAAGGAATTAACGAATACGGAATTGCTTTGTCAATGAATGCCATGTCAGTGAAAAAAGGAAAAATTGGTGTTCCGCTCCAGGTGATTTTGCGTGGCTGTCTATCTTGTAAGACACTTCCTAATGCAATTGATGCAATTGCAAAAACTAATCGGGCTGGAAGTGCTTGTGTCGGTTTAGCAAGTAGCGAAGGCCTTTTGGTTATGGTTGAATATGCTCCGGAGGACTTGGATATTCTTTTATCGGACGGTGAGCCAATTTGCCATACAAACCATTGGCTTTCTACAAAGATGATATTAGGTCAGGAAGCTAAGAATTACTCTTATACCTCCACGTTTACACGTCTGGACATGACCAGAAGGCTGGTGAAAAAAGAAAAGAAGTTCACTCCCGATAAGTTATTTAAAGTTCTCTCTAATCATGCGGGGCATCCGGATGGAATCTGTCGGCATGATGATGAAAGTTTGCCGATCTACCATCGACATTCTTCTTTGTGGTCAATGGTAATAGATTGCAATGACAAAATACTGTATCTAACGGACGGTAATCCGTGTCAAAACAAGCCGGAAATTTACCGGATTTGAAACGGTTCGGGCTTCTGAACGAAAAGTCTGTTAATTTTTATCCGGTTGAGTTGGATTTTCTTCGACAACGGGAAGATATCTGTCTTCCAGATGTTTTTTGTTGTCGTATTGGATACCTTTGAAGATACTGAGAGCTCCAATCAGGATCGCTGCTGCACCTGCGACTCTTTTAGGACTGCTTTTTTCCACCAGGACTCGACCGATTGCCAATCCAGCAGGTAAAAGAAAAGTTTTTGCAATAGGTTTAGCAATGGGAAGAAGGAATTTAATCTCATCAAACCCAATTGCACGGGCTGTTTTTATTGCGCTTAAACCAACATTGGCAATTGACTTCGGACTGTTTCGAAGCTCAATGATTTCCTGCTGGATTTCGGCTCGTTCCAATCTAGCTTTTAAAGACAGTTCAGAGAGTTTTTTTGCGACTTGTTCATTTGCTTGCATTTTGATTTGTCTCTCCGTTTGATTGTTTGTTACCTGCCGAATTTAATGAGTTTCGGATAGTAATCATATCGTTCGTAATAATCTGCTTTGTTTCCTCAAAAGCAAACGGCAGATTAGCTGAGAACCCTCTGGCTCTGCCCAGGAAGACAAGGAACAAAACTAAATAAAACACTGCAAGGCATATCGAAACAAAAACTCTATGATCTTCCCAGAAGCATACTAATAGTGCGACTGAGATAAAAACAAGAGCGAACAGTCCGAAGACGACAGCTATCACTGCATTGATAGCTGCCTTTACAGCGTTATCCTTAGCCACCGAGAGCTCTATCCCCAAAATTTGAGCACGTGTGGCGGCTCCTTCTATTGCCAGATTGGCGATGGATTTAAGAGAAGCTTTGCTTCTCGGTGCATTGGATTCTGTCATCGTATATTACTTCTTGGCCATTAATAAACCGAGAAGAAGGCCGGCAGCCGCTGCAATACCAACAGCGCGCCATGGATTTTCATGAACGCATGCATTGATGTCGCCAGCAATTTCTTTACCTTGATAAGATGTTTTGGTGTACAGCTCTTCCAGAGTTTCACGAGCTTTGGCCAATTTTTTCTTAGCCTGATCCTGCAATTGTTTTGCAGTTTCATCAGTGGCAGAAGCAGCTTGTTTTAACAAATCATCAGCCTGTTCTAAAACTTCGTTTACTCTTTCATGCACAATGTTTGTTTCAAGTCTATCGTTCATGGTTGGTTATCTCCTCAAAAGTTACCTTTTGAGTCTAGCACTCGTTATAAATCCAGCTAATTATTGAGTCCATAACGGGCACAGCTCCTATAGCCGAAGAACCGTTGACAATGGCACTGACAGCGTAGCGGTGGCCCGTAGCCGTTTGAACGTATCCGGCAATGGATCGTACGCCCGAGATGTAACCGGTTTTTATATGAGCTTGTCCTGAAGCGACTTTTCTTTTTCTCATGGTCCCGTCGGTTCCCGAGATCGGTAATGCAGAGATAAATTCCGGCATATTTTTGTGGTTCCACATGTACCGAAGGATCTTACAGGCCGCATCTGCAGACAGTTGAGATGTCCTGGAAAGCCCCGATCCATTATCAACATACAATTCCCGAGGAGAGATTCCTAGTTTATCTGCCCAATTTCTCATCGTGGCACGGCTACTCTGCAAAGATTTTGGCTCTTCTTTAGCTGTCTTTCCAAGAGCCAGGAAAAGTTGTCTGGCTATTAGATTATTACTGTACTTATTCATGTTGTAGTTAATCTGGGCCAGAGGCTGAGAGTAGGTGACTGCCAGAATTTCAGTCTTATCCGGAGCCTTTCCGGATACTACTTTTCCTTTGAATGTTTTTCCATCCTGATTCCATAGGCCTGAGAAGACAGCCTGAACGTAATCATTCATGCCGAATACGGTATAAAGCATATGTTTGACGCCACAGGCTAAAGGATATTTGCCATTAAAAACCGGCTTTGACGGATCAGAATAATCCGGCGCAATTTGCTTTCTCCATGCTCCGCAAGGTGCTTTACTTAGGGGGATACTCTCAGGTAATTTAATATTCTGTAATGCGGGTTCAGGGTATAGATAAGCAACACCTTTTTCTTTATCCGGTTTAAATTTGATGATTAAGGAACGGGAGTTAAGAAGAAACGCATCCGGGCCCAGGTTGTAGGGCCGGTATCCATCGCCGTCAAAAGCAAACTGATTATGCTTGGGAACATTGTAAAGTGTACGGTCTATAACAATGTTTCCTTCAATATGCTTAACTCCTCTGGCCTTCAAGTTATCCAACAATAACCAAAATCTTTCTATCGGAAGGTAAGGGTCCCCACCACCGATAATAAATAGATCTCCTTTTAAAACCCCATTTTCGATTGGAGTCTCTTCTTCAACAGCGATTTTTGTGGCCCAAACCTTAGAAGGGCCAAGTAGATCTAAGGCCGCAGCAGATGTAACGATTTTTTCGACTGAAGCCGGAATTCGGGGTGTATTAGCATTGATCTGCAATGTCGGTCCGCTGTTATCCAGAGGAATAGCTGCAATGGAAATGTCAGCAGGAGAGACTTTTGCCCGACGCATGGCGTGGGAAATTTCTGTCGGTATTGTCGTGATAACCGATGAATTTTTATCCTGTGAGGGATTTGATGCTACAACTCCAGCCACTGCTCCTGCTCCGGCAAGTCCTGCGGCAGAAGCGCCGATGATCTTTTTATTAACCTTTATTTTGTTCTTGCTTATTGACTGTGTCTGTTTAGCTTTGACTTTTTTAACAGTAGCTTTTGTTTGCTTTTTACTTATAACATCGCTTTTTTTTTCAGAGCTATTTTTATCAGCCCCGAATGCAACATCTAAATTCACAGCATTTAATGAAAATAGTGCGGCTGTCAAAAGTGTGAAAAATCGGAATTTCATATTTCTCTTCTTTATTGCCAAAACGCTGGCTTTTAACTTCATGTTCTGAGACTGCCGAAACTCTTTGTTTTTAACTAATGTCATTCCTAAATCAAAACAAGAGAATCTCGGAACCAAAATTAAAGACACCTCCAAACGAGAATCATAATTCTAAAAATTCCTTAATTAGCAATAAAAGCGTTATAACAAAGAGACTAGCGACAACATCAGTGAGAGCCGATGCTCATTTCGGTACTTAGACATAATCAAAATTGATGTAGGACCTAAATAGTTGGATAAGCGATAGCTCTTTGGCTCTAGTAAATTAGGCACGGATGGCGGGTGATTTTTGTAGAGAATAAGAGACAGCCAGTACCAGTCTTCCGATTACAGATTGAAAAGAATAGCAAAGACTCCGACTTGGAAGAGTGTTAGTATAAACACTAATTTTATGCTGGGGCTTGAAAAAAAAGAGCTTGCCCTCAAATATTGGTTATCAAATTTTAGATATCAAGATTTTTAAGTAAGGAGCTTACAAAATGAAGATTCGTCCTTTACACGATCGCGTTATCGTCAAACGCGTTGAACCAGAAACACGTACTGCGTCAGGCATTTATATTCCTGATGCCGCCGGTGAAAAACCTGATCAGGGTGAAGTTTTAGCAGTCGGTCCTGGTAAGCGTGACGATGCCGGAAAACTCATTCCGATGGATGTCAAAGTCGGTGATCGTGTTTTGTTTGGCAAGTACTCCGGCCAGAACGTCAAAGTTGACGGCGAAGAATATCTTGTTATGCGCGAAGAAGACATCATGGGTGTCTTGGAATAATAGTGAAGAATAAGTTTTAAGAAATAGGAGATATTTAAGAAATGGCTTCTAAACAAGTTTTGTTTGGCAATGATGCACGCACATTGATGGTTCGTGGTGTCAATGTATTGGCTGATGCAGTTAAAGTAACTCTTGGTCCTAAAGGCCGTAACGTCGTTCTTGAACGTGCTTTCGGCGGTCCTACAATCACTAAAGACGGTGTTTCCGTTGCTAAAGAAGTTGAGTTAAAAGACAAGTTCGAAAACATGGGCGCACAGATGGTTAAGGAAGTTGCTTCCAAGACAAGTGACAACGCCGGTGACGGTACAACTACTGCAACAGTCCTTGCTCAGGCAATCGTTGACGAAGGTATGAAGTATGTTGCCGCCGGTATGAGCCCGATGGATTTGAAGCGTGGTATCGACAAGGCTGTTTCTGCTGCCATCGCTGAACTTCATAAACTGAGCAAGCCGACTACAACTAGCAAGGAAATTGCACAGGTCGGCGCAATTTCTGCTAACTCCGATCACGAAATTGGTGACATTATCGCTGAAGCAATGGATAAAGTCGGTAAAGAAGGTGTTATTACTGTTGAAGATGGTAAGAGCCTCCACAACGAACTTGAAGTCGTTGAAGGTATGCAGTTTGATCGTGGTTATCTCTCTCCTTACTTCATCAACAATCCTGACAAACAGGTTGCATTGTTGGATAACCCGTTCATCCTTCTTGTAGAAAAGAAAATCAGCAACATCAGAGATCTTCTTCCGATCCTTGAACAGGTTGCCAAAGCCGGTAAACCGTTGCTCATCATTGCTGAAGATATTGATGGCGAAGCTCTTGCTACATTGGTTGTTAACAGCATCCGTGGCGTACTCAAGACTGTTGCCGTTAAGGCTCCCGGCTTCGGAGATCGCCGTAAAGCAATGCTTGAAGATATCGCTATCCTCACAGGTGGTACCGTCATCAGTAGCGATGTTGGCTTGAGCCTTGATAAGGCCACATTGAATGAACTCGGTTCTGCTAAGAAAGTTGAAGTTAACAAAGAAACTACAACAATCATTGACGGCGCCGGTAAAGAAGATCAGATCGAAGCCCGTGTTAAACAGATTCGTAAACAGATCGAAGAAACTTCCAGCGATTACGATCGTGAAAAACTCCAGGAACGCGTTGCTAAGCTGGCAGGCGGAGTTGCATTGATTAAGGTCGGTGCAGCTACTGAAGTTGAAATGAAAGAAAAGAAAGCCCGTGTTGAAGATGCTCTGCATGCCAC